>CAXTOD010000057.1:0-12490 GCA_964245705.1 uncultured Acetobacteraceae bacterium | reverse complement strand
GCCGAAGACCCGGCCCGCCAGGACCGCGCCAAACGGCAGCAGGGCCGCGATCTCTGGCAGCGCCGCGCCGCCCGGCGCCTGCAGCGCCCGCACGGCGGCGTCGGCGTCGAACACCGGCAGGCGGGCGCGCCGGAACGCGTCGGCGGCGGTGGACTTGCCGACGCCGATCCCTCCTGTCAGGCCAATGGTCTTCATCCCGGTCCGTCAGCCGGTTCGGTCCAGGTCGGCGCGCACCAGGGCGAGCAGCGCCGCGTCGACCATCGGGTCGGTCCCGAACCAGGCGGCGAAGCCCGGTCGCCCCTGGTGCAGCAGCATTCCCAGTCCCTCGACCGTGCGCAGGCCCAGCACCCGCGCCTCCGCCAGCAGCGGCGTCACCCGCGGCAGGTAGACGATGTCGGCCACCACCAGCCCGGTCGCGGCGCGGTCGAGCGCGCAAGGACTGCCCGGCATGTGCGCCATGCCGACCGGACTCGCGTTCACCAGCAACGTGGCGTCGGCGAGCGCCGCCTCGCACGCTTCCCAGTCCAGCACGCGCACCGGGTTGGCCGGATCGTCCAGCGCGTCCGCCAGCGCGTCCGCCCGGGAGCGGTTGCGGTTGGCGATACGCACCGCGACGCCGGACGCCTGCAGCGCCGCGGCGATCGCCCGCGCCGCGCCCCCTGCCCCCAGGACCAGCGCCGGCCCCGCGCCGGGCTCGATCCCCGCATCGCGCAGACTATCAAGGAAGCCCTGGCCGTCGGTGCTGTCCGCCTCCATCCGGCCATCCGGCAGGAAGGTGAGCGTGTTGGCCGAGCCGCACCGCGCCGCTGCCGTGGTCGCGCGGTCGGCGAGCCGGAACGCGTCCTCCTTGTGCGGCAGGGTGACGTTGACACCGGCGAAGCCGGCCGCGCGCAGGCCACGCAGGGCGGCGTCGAGTTGCCCCGGGGGCACCGGAAGCGGCACGTAGACGCCGTCGATCCCCGCCCGTCGCAGCCACTCGTTGTGCAGAAGCGGCGAGCGCGAGTGCCCGACCGGCCAGCCGACCACCCCGGCGAGCCGGGTGCGGCCGCCGATCAACGGGCCGGCGTCCTGTCGCAGGCATCGAGCGCCGCCGGCAGCAGGCGGGCCAGCCGCTCCGCCCAAGCGCGCTGCCCGTCCGCCTCCGCGATCAGGTCCTGCCTGATCTCCAGCTCGGCGTGCAGCAGGCCGCGCCCTTCCCCGTGCACCGGCACAGTGTAGTCGTCGAGGTCGGACAACGCATACGGCTCGTTGTCCCCGACCACGAGGTCGCCCTCGGCCTCCAGCAGCGCCAGCAGGGCGCGGCCGTATCGCGGGTCGTGGTTGTACAGCACCCCGGCGTGCCACGGCCGTGACCGCCCGCTCATCGCCGGCGTGAAGCTGTGCACCGCCACCAGCACGCTGCACCGTCCCGCCGCCTGCCGCGCGTCCAGCGCCGCGGCGAGAGCCTCCTGATAGGGCGCAAAGATCGCGTCGCGCCGCGCGTCGCGGGCCAACCCGTCGAGGTCGAGGTTGGCCGGCACCACCGAGCCGTCGCTACGCGGCGCGATGGAGGTCGGATGGCCGGGCCTGCGGTTGCAGTCGATCACCAGCCGCGAATAGGTTTGCGCGACCACCGGCGCGTCCAGCAGCGACGCCAGGTGCGCCGCCACCCCGAGCGCGCCGATGTCCCAGGCGATGTGTCGCTCGAGCTCGTGCTCCGGCAGGCCGAGCCGCCCGAGCGAGCCCGGCACCGCGCGCCCGGCGTGGTCGACGCACAGCAGGAACGGGGAACCGCCGCCGGGGTTCAGCCATTGCACCGGCGACGAGTCCTCCGGACCGAGCAGGGTGGCGCGGATGGCGGCCGGCGGCGATCCGGACGCGTTCACGCGGCGCTTTCCTTCCGCCTTGGGCCTGTGGTCTGCTGCATCGGTCGCTCCGGAGTCTGCGCGGCCGGTCATACTGCCTGATCCCCCTCCCACCCCGGAAGCGCGGAAGGAACCGTTCCGATGCCGGTTCTGACGGTCGAGCATGTCACCACCTACCGCTACCGGCGCCCGGTTGGCGTCGGCGAGCACCGCATGATGTTCCGGCCGCGCGACTCCGCCGACCAGCGGCTGCTGTCCTGGGACCTGTCGATCACGCCGCGCCCGATCGAGCTGCGCTCTGCCGCGGACGCGTTCGGCAACGTGGTCACCGTGGCCCGCTTCAGCGGCCGGGCGTCGGAGCTCCGCTTCGAGAACCGGCTGGCCGTCGACCATACCGAGACCGTGCCGACGCCGGACATGCTGGCGCCCTACGCCCGCACCTGGCCGTTCACCTACGACAACGACGAGGCAGCCGACCTGAGCCGCGTGCGCGAGCGGCATTACGAGGATCCCGACCACGTGGTGGACTCGTGGGCGCGCGGCTTCCTGCACGGGCACGGCGGCAGCACGCTCGGCGTGCTGGCCGGCATGACCGAGGAGATCCGGCGCGGCTTCACCTATTCGGCCCGGCACGAGGAAGGGGTGCAGGAGCCGGCGCGGACGCTGCGGCTGCGCGACGGCACCTGCCGCGACTACGCCGTGCTGATGATGGAGGCGGTGCGCGCCCTCGGCCTCGCCGCGCGGTTCGTGTCCGGCTACGTGTACACCCCCGGCTCGGACGGGGTGCCGCATGTCGGCGGCGGCTCCACCCATGCCTGGGTCGAGGTCTACCTGCCTGGCTGCGGCTGGACCGAGTACGACCCCACCAACGGCATCGTCGGCAGCCGCGACCTGATCCGCGTCGCGTCCGTGCGCGACTGGCACCAGGCGGTGCCGCTGGCCGGCACCTGGACCGGCTTCCCGGCCGACAGCCTCGGCATGTCCGTTTCGGTCAAGGTCGGTATGCGCGGATCGGAGGTGGACGCGGGCCCGGACTCGGGCAAGAACCAGCCCGCCGGCGGTGGCGGGCAGCGGCGGTCGGCCGACATCGTCACGCTGCAGGGCCGCGACGGTGTCAGGACGTCATCCGATCCCCATCCGGAGGTCGACCGCCCGGTCGAGGCGGTCTGAGGACGGAACGCCTGCAACAGGCTGACACTGGAAAAGGGAACCGCATGCTGATCCGTGCCGGCTACGACATCGCCTTCAACGCGCCAGCGCCGACGCCGCTGCTGCTGATGCTGAGCCTGCATCCGGAGCGCGAGCCCGACCTGCGCACGCCGCAGCAGATGACGTTCGACCCGCCGGTGCCGGTGCACAACTACCGCGACTCGTTCGGCAACGTGTGCACGCGCGTGATGGCGCCGGGCGGGCTGCTGCGCATACGCAACGAGTTCACCGTGCACGACAGCGGCGATCCGGACACGCACGCGCCGGACGCGCCGCAGCTCGCGGTCGAGGACCTGCCGGACGAGGTGCTGATCTTCCTGCTCGGCAGCCGCTATTGCGAGACCGACCGGCTCTCCGACACCGCCTGGTCGCTGTTCGGCCACGTCCCCCCCGGCTGGGGCCGCGTGCAGGCGATCGTCGAGTACGTCAACGACCGCATCACCTTCGGCTACGAGCACGCCCGCGCCACGCGCACCGCACACGAAGGCTTCATGGAGCGGCGCGGCGTGTGCCGCGACTTCGCCCACCTCGCCGTCACCCTGTGCCGCTGCATGAACATCCCGGCGCGCTACTGCACCGGCTACCTCGGCGACATCGGCGTGCCGGTGTCGGAAGACCCGATGGACTTCAGCGCCTGGTTCGACGTGTTCCTCGGCGGCCGCTGGTACACCTTCGACGCCCGGCACAAGAAGCCGCGCATCGGGCGCATCCTGATGGCGCGCGGGCGGGATGCCACCGACGTGGCGATCTCCACCGCGTTCGGCAGCGCCTGGCTGGCCGGCTTCGAGGTCACCACCTACGAGCAGAGCGGCGCCGAGCCCGTCGGGGCGGTCACGACACCAGCCGGGTGACCAGGCCGGCCGCGTCCGGCGCGGCCCAGTCGACCGACCCCGACACGCGCGCCACCTCCCGGCCGGCGCGGTCGACCAGCAGCGTGGTCGGGATCCCGTCCAGGCCGAGGGCTGCCAGCGACGTGCTGTGCGGGTCGAGCAGCACCGGCAGCGAGCGGATCGCATGCGCGGCGTAGAACGCCCGCACCTGCTCCGCGCCGCCGTGGTCGAGCGACACCGTCAGCACCGTCACCCTCGCCGGCTGCAGGGCACGCGACAGCGAGTCCAGCGCCGGCATCTCGGCGACGCAGGGCACGCACCAGGTGGCCCACAAGTTGAGCAGCACGGCGTTGCCGCCTTCTGCCGCCCTGATCCCGTCCAGCGTCGCCGCCTTCCCGTTCCCGTCGACGAACGACAGCGGCGGCAGGACGCTCGGCGGATGCGGCCGCACCACCTCGAGCCCCTGCACCGGCGGGTGCGACGGGTCCGGCTGGGCATCGGCGTGGCCAAGGCCGAGTTTGCGCGCGACTGCCGCGGCCAGTAGGGTCCCGCCGGCCGCGAGGACGCCGCGGCGGAGGGTGCTGCGCATGATCCTGGACATGGCATGTCTTTAGAAGAGGACGGGCAGCACGCAAAGCCGCACCCCGCCGCCGACGCGCCCGCTGCCAACGCCCAGTGGGGCGGCCGTTTCGCCGCCGGCCCTTCCGCGATCATGCAGGAGATCAACGCGTCGATCGGGTACGACCGCCAGCTCTGGCGACAGGACCTGCGCGGCTCGGACGCGCACGCGTGGATGCTGGGAGCGGCCGGCATCCTGGACGCCGCGGACGCCGCCGCGATCCGGGACGGGCTGGCGGCGATCGGCGCCGAGATCGAGGACGGGACCTTCCGCTTCGACGCGGCGCTCGAGGACATCCACATGGCCGTCGAGGCGCGGCTGGCCGAGCGCATCGGCGAGCCCGCCAGGCGCCTGCATACCGCGCGCAGCCGCAACGACCAGGTGGCGACCGATCTCCGCCTGTGGGTGCGCGACGCGATCGACGGGGTGGACGCGCAGCTCGCCACCCTGATGCTGAGCCTGGCCACGCGGGCGGCGCAGCACGCCGCCGACCCGATGCCCGGCTTCACCCACCTGCAGACCGCGCAGCCGGTCACCTTCGGCCACCACCTGCTGGCCTATGTCGAGATGCTGGCGCGCGACCGCGGCCGGCTGGCCGACACCCGCCTGCGCCTCAACGAGTGCCCGCTGGGCGCCGCCGCGCTGGCCGGCACCTCGTTCCCGATCGACCGGCAGATGACCGCGTCCCTGCTCGGCTTCGACCGCCCGTCGCGCAACTCGCTGGACGCGGTGTCGGACCGCGACTTCGCGCTGGAGTACCTGTCCGCGCTGTCGATCCTGTCGGTTCACCTGTCGCGGCTGGCGGAGGAGATCGTCCTGTGGTGCTCGGCGCCGTTCGGCTTCGTGCAGCTGTCTGACGCCTTCACCACCGGCTCGTCGATCATGCCGCAGAAGCGCAACCCCGACGCCGCCGAGCTCACCCGCGCCAAGTCCGGACGCATCATCGGCGCGCTGATGGGCCTGCTCGCGGTGATGAAGGGCCTGCCGCTCGCCTATGCCAAGGACATGCAGGAGGACAAGGAGCCGGTGTTCGGCGCCACCGAGGCGGTGTCGCTCTGCCTCGCCGCCACGGACGGCATGGTGCGCGACCTCCGCGCCCGCACCGACCGGATGCGGGCCTTCGCCGGCTCCGGCTACGCCACCGCCACCGACCTCGCCGACTGGCTGGTGCGCGTCCTGCGGCTGCCGTTCCGCACCGCGCACCACGTCACCGGCCGGCTGGTGACGCGCGCCGAGGCCCGCGGCGTCGAGCTGTCGGGGCTGAGCCTCCAGGAGATGCAGGCGGAGGAGCCGGGGATCACCGCGGACGTGTTTGCGGTGCTGACGGTGGACGCGTCCATCGCCTCGCGCACCAGCGAGGGGGGCACCGCACCGGACAACGTTTTTCGGCAGGCGGAGGCCTGGGTCGCCCGGCTGCAGCCGGAACACCTCTCGTGAAGGCGGTTACGATGGTGCTGCTCTGCACCGGCCTGGCGCTCGGGCTGGCCGGCTGCGGCAAGAAGGGTGCCCCGGAAGCGCCCGGCCCCGGCGACCGGATCACCTATCCGCGGGCCTACCCGACGGAATAGCCGCTCCCGCGGACGCACCGAGCGGCACCGCCACGCCGCCGGCGCCGCTGACCGATGCCCCGATCTGGACGCCGATCGCGTCCCAGCGCCCGTCCGGCCGCCGCCACAACAGCGGCGCGCCGCTGGTTCCGCGCGTGGCCTCGCAGTCGTGCGCCAGGAGCGGACGCCCTGCGCCGTCCACGATCCACGCGGTCAGGGTGCAGGCCGGATCCGCCACCGCACGCTCGTCGCGATCCTGGCCGTAGCCGCCGAGTCGCACCGGCACCGGAGCCGCCGGCGGCTGCGCGGTCGGCAGCACGTCCGCTTCCGGCACCACGGCGTGGTCCAGCACCAGCACCGCGCGGTCGGCGCCGCCGCTGCGCCCCTCGTCCATCGGCTGATACCCGTCGGCCACCCGGAACGCCGACACCCGCGCATGCGCCTGGTAGCGCCCGCGGTCATACCCGACCAGCACGTGCACCGACCCTGGCTGGATGAAGCGCCGGACCCGCGGCAGGAACAGGCAGTGTGCGGCTGTCATCACCACCCGGGGCGCCCCAGGAAGCCGCTGCACCGTTCGCCGAGCTCGGTCTGGACCCGCACGAGGGCGGTCCACGGCGCCTGGTCCAGCGGCACCGGAACCCTTCGGTCGACCTGCCCGACCCCGGGGCGCAATGGCAGCAGGGAGCGTGCGGACGCAGCCTGCGACAAGGCGAGTGTTGCCAGAACGACAACACCCGGGCGCTTAATCATTTCTTATCGATTCCGTATCAATATCCCGCCATCAGCCTGCCATGAACCGGCCCTATAATGTCGGACATGACCTGACGCGCCGAGGAGGATTCACGTGACGAAGGTCGACCAGGACGGCGCCAGTGCCGAACGGCCGGGTGTCCCGCCCAGCCTGGAACGGATCGCCGCTCGCGCCTTGTCGCGGCCGGCGGGTGCGGCACCGCGCGGCAACTGGTCGGACGCCGCCAAGCATCGCCTTTACGCCCGCATGTTTCCCGACCAATCTCCTGCAACCACGGTGCCGCATGTCAAGCCAGCTGCCTGAACCCCGACGCGGGGTGATCGTGATCCACCCGTTCGGACGCTACCGCGAGGCGCAGTTCCTCGAGGATCCGGCGGAGATCGAGAAGCTGATCGCTGACGGCGAAAGCTGGCGCGTGACCGACGCGGTGCTGCTCGGCGCCAACCCCTGACCGCCCGCATGCCGCTCAGGCGCCGATGAAGGCGGCCAGGTCGGCGTTCAGCCTGTCCTTCTCGGTGTAGAACAGGCCATGCGGCGCGCCCTCATACTCGACCAGCCGCGCGCCCGCGATCGACGCCGCCGCCCGCCGTCCCGACACCTCCGCCGGCACCGTGCTGTCGGAGGTGCCGTGGATCACCAGGGTCGGGACCCGGACCGCCGCCAGGTCGGCGCGGAAGTCGGTTTCCGAGAACGCGCGCACGCAGTCCAGCGTCGCCAGCGGGGAAGCCTGCAGCGCCATGTCGCCGCACCATTCCAGCAGCTCGGCGGACACCGGCGAGCTGAGCAGCCCGGCGCCGAAGAACTGCTTGCCGAAGCCTGCCAGGAAGTGCGGCCGGTCGGTCTGGAGCTGCTCGACCATCCCGTCGAACACGCTCCGGTCCACCCCGTCCGGGTTGTCCGCCGTCTTCAGCAGGAACGGCGTCACCGCCGCCACCAGCGCCACCCGCGACACCCGCGCGCTGCCGTGCCGCGCGAGATAGCGCACCACCTCGCCGCCGCCCATGGAGAACCCGACCAGGGTCACGTCGCGCAGGTCGAGCGCTTCCAGCAGAGCCGACAGGTCGTCCGCAAGGACGTCATACCCGTAGGAGCCGGCGGGCTGGCCGGACCGCCCGAAGCCGCGCCGGTCGGCAGCGACCGTGCGCAGCCCGAGCCGGACCAGCGGAACCATCTGGTACTCCCACATGTCGGCGTTCAGCGGCCAGCCGTGGACAAGGACGACCGGCCGTCCTGACCCCCAATCCTTGTAGAAGAGGTCGGTTCCGTCTGCGGCCTTGACGAAGGGCATGTCGGGGCTCCTTTTTTCCGCGCCGGCAACGAACCGGGGAAGATCAAGTTCCCGAGATGTTCACCGGAGGCTTAACCCCTCGTTAAGCAGGCCTCGTCACCTTCGCCCGTGAAGCAGCAGCATGGGGCGGAGCAATGGACGCGATCACGCACGAGGCGGTCATGTCTCCTGCAGGACCCATCGTTGCCGACGATGCGCCGGTCGTGCGGCCGGTCGCGGCGGCGTCCGAGATCCGCTTCGCCTCGCCGCCCTTTCCGCTGCTCGACCGCTTCGCGCTGGCGGCGATCCGCCTGCTGTTCGACCGCGGCTGGTACCTGATGCGCTATCCCGACATCGCCGCTTCCGGCATCGACCCGTTCGACCACTTCCTGACCTCGGGGCTGGCGGAAGGGCGTTCCCCCTGCATCCTGTTCGACCCGGCCTTCTACCTGAACCAGCCGGGCGCGCCGGACACGGCCGAGTTCCTGTTCCTGCACTACCTCACGACCGGGGTCCGGCTGGAGATCGACCCGCATACGCTGGTCGATGCCGGCTTCTATGCGGCGCAGTACCCGCCGCTCAAGGCGGGCACCAACCCCCTCACCCACCTGCTCGGTCCCGGCCGGCGCGAGAACCGCCGGCCCAATCCGCTGTTTGACGCCGCCTACTACCGCCGTCGAAATCGCGGGCTGGACCGGTCGGTGCACCCCCTGGTGCACTACGCCAGGGAGGGCTGGCAGGAGCGGCTGCAGCCGCACCCGCTGTTCGACCCTGCGACCTACCGGGAGGACCGGCCGGACGTCGCCGCCGTCGGGCTCGACCCGCTCGCGCACTACCTCCATTCCGGCCGCCTGGAAGGCGCGCGGCCGAGCTGGCTGTTCGACACGGCGCACTACCTCGCCTGCTGCCCGGATCCCCTGGCACCGGCCGACGCGCTGCTGCACTTCGCGACGCTCGGCTGCGGCCCGGGACGCTCCCCCAACGCCCTGTTCGATGGCGCGCACTACATGCGCGAGCATCCCGACGTGGCCCGCTCCGGCATGGACCCGTTCCTGCACTTCCTCGAGTTCGGCCTGTCGGCGAACCGCGATCCGCATCCGCTGTTCGACAGCTGGTTCTACCGCAGCCAGAATGCCGACGTGGCGGAAAGCGGCATCCCGCCCTTCCTGCACTACCTCCGCTACGGCGCCTGCGAGGGCCGCGACCCGAACCCGTTCTTTCCGGCCGCTGCCTATCTCGATCGGCATCCGGAAGCGCGGGCGAATCCCGCCGGCCCCCTGGCGCACTTCCTGGCCACGCCCGGCACGCACCTGGAGCGGCTCTGCGACGGGTTCGACCCCGCCTACTACCGGCGCTGCTATCCCGCCTGTGCCGAGGCAGCCGCGCACGGCGTGCCACCGTTGAGCCACTACCTGTCTGCCGGGCGCAGCCGGGACGTTTCGCCGCTGCCGATGCCGCTGGACTGGCACCCATGGAGCCTGCCGGCCGCCATCGGCCATACGGCCGCCGCGACGCCGCTGCTGTTGATCGTGCAGGATGCCTCGCACGGGGAGGCCGGGCTGTGCGCGCTGCGGGCGCTGGAGCAGATGGCGACCGACCTCGCTCTCGCCTGCCACGTGGTGATCTGCCACGACGGGCCGCTCGCTCCCGCCTTCGCGTCCCTCGTTCCCACACTGGTGCTGGCGCCGGACCGGTGGTCGGACGGCGCGGTCCGGCGCGACCAGATGGCTGACATCCTCCACTCGTTCCGCGACCATGATCCGCGCGGCGTGGTGCTGGTCAACAGCACGGCGGCGGCCGGCGCCGCGGTTCTCGCCGGGCAGCTGGGCCTCCGCCTGCTGGCCTGGCTGCACGAGATGCCGGTCACGATCGACAGCGTGCACGGCGGCGACGGCACCATGCAGGCGCTGGCACGGGCAGCGTTCCGGATCGTCACCCATTCCGAGCCCGCGCGGGACGCGCTGGTCCGGCATTACGGGCTGCCACCGGATCGGGTCGCGGCCGTGGCGGACGGGGTGGCGGTGGCGCCGCCCTGCCTGGACACCCGCCTCGCCAGCCTGGAGCTGCGCGAGTCGCTGGGATTGCCGCCCGACGCGCTGCTGGTGCTGGGCCGCGGCGGCATCGAGTTCCGCAGCGGCACCGACCTGTTCATCCGGGTTGCGAGCCAGGTGATCCCGCGGGCCCTGCGCGAGGCAACCCCCGACAACGCGTTGCGACAGGCCTTCTTCCTGTGGCTCGGGGAAACCTGCGACCCGCTGTTCGCCGCCCTGTGCCGGCACGACATCGACCGGCTCGGCCTGTCCGACCGGGTGCGGCTGATCGACCCGCAGCGGGCGCCCGCCCGCATCCTGCCCGGCGCCGACCTGTTCCTGCTGACCGCCCGCGACGGGGCGTCGGGTGCCGCGATCCTCGAGGCCCAGGGCAGCGGGCTTCCCGTGATCGGCTTCGACGGCTGCGGCCAGTCGATCGGGCCGGAGGAACGCGAGGACCTGGTCGAGGTCAACTACCTGGACCTCGACGCCATGGCCGACGTGATCATGACGCGGGGCAACCGGCCGGCCCGACGCACCCGCAACAGTCTGGGACCGAGCTGGGCGGACTGGCACGCGGAGCTGCGCCTGCTGCTGGCGCAGGGCGAGCCGGCGGAGGCGGAGGCCAGCTAGCCGGGCAGCTCCGGTGCCGGCGGCAGCGAGGCCGGACCGAACGCGTGCGGCAGCAGCTCGTCCAGGCTGCGCACCAGCAGCACCGTCCCGGACGCGTCGACCATCCGCACGGACGTCCCAACCTCCGCGAACTCGCGGATTCTCTGCCGGCACCCGCCGCAGGGGGTGCACGGCGTGCTGCCGTCCCCGGCCACCACGACCGACCTGATCCGCCGGCTGCCGGACAGCACCAGGGCGGCGACGGCGCCCGCCTCCGCGCAGGTTCCCTGAGGATAGGCCGCGTTCTCGACGTTGCACCCGGCATGGACGATCCCGCGCTCGCACATCAGGGCTGCCCCGACCCGGAACCTCGAATAGGGCGCATAGGCCTGGTGCCGCGCCGCCAGCGCCGCCTCGATCATGCTGTCCACGGCCGACCCTCGGGTGCGCGATCCCCGAAACCTAGCCGCACCGCCCTGTCCGTGCCATCGGGCAGCCGAGCCGCGACGCTTGGAGGACGGCAGGCCGTTCCCTATCCTGCCCGCATGGCAAGCCTTGCAACCCTCGTCCGCGCCGAGCCCAACCCGACCGTCGCGGAGCTGCTGGCGGCGCGTGGCCAGCTGCGCATGGACCCGTTCGACGGGCTGATGCTGGAAGGCGTGCCGCTCGGTGCCGTCGCCGAGGCGCTCGGCACCCCGACCTGGGTGACCGGCGCCGGCACCCTGCGCGCGCGCTACCGCCGCCTGTCGGCCGCCCTCGACGAGGCCGGCCTGGACGCGCAGGTGCACTACGCGGTCAAGGCGAACGACCACCTGGCGGTGCTGCGCGTGCTGGGCACCGAGGGCGCCGGCGCGGACGTGGTCAGCGGCGGCGAGCTGCACCGCGCGCTCGCCGCCGGAATTGCACCGGACCGAATCGTGTTCTCTGGCGTCGGCAAGTCAGACGACGAGCTGATGCTGGCGCTGTCGACGTCGATCGCCCAGGTCAACGTCGAAAGCCGCGAGGAGCTCGAGCGCCTGTCCGTCCTCGCCGTCGGCGCCGGCCGTACCGCACGTGTCGTGCTCCGGGTCAACCCGGACGTGGACGCCCGCACCCACGCCAAGATCGCCACCGGCCGCGCCGGCGACAAGTTCGGCATCGCCCATGACGAGGCAGCCGGGCTCTACGCGCTGGCCGCGGGGCTCCCGGCGATCGAGCCGATCGGCTTCGCGGTGCATATCGGCAGCCAGATCCCCGACCCGGCGCCGTTCCGCGCCGCCTACGCCCGGATCGCCGGACTGGTCCGGCAGGCGCGCGAGGCCGGCCATCCGGTTTCCACCGTCGACTGCGGCGGCGGCCTCGGCATCAGCTACCGCGACGAGCCTGCGGGGTCGCCGCGCGCGCTGGCGCACGCGATCCGCCTGACCCTGGACAGCCAGACCCTGGGCGGGCTCGGTCTGCGCCTCCTGGTGGAGCCCGGACGCTGGCTGGTGGCGCCGGCGGGCGTGCTGCTGTCGCGGGTAGTCCGGGTCAAGCGGCAGGCGGACGGGCCGCCTTTCGTGGTGCTGGACTGCGCGATGAACGACCTGCTCCGGCCCAGCCTCTACGACAGCTGGCACGGCGTGGTGCCGCTGTCGGCGCGCGATGCGGCAGCACCCGCGGCCCCGGCGCATCTGGTCGGGCCGGTCTGGGAGACCGGCGACCCCCTGGCCCGCGACCGCCTGCTGCCGCCGCGCGAGCAGCTGCTGTTCCGTTCCACCCGGTTCGGCGACGACGTCGACCGGCCGCTGCGCAAGTCC
>CAXTOD010000056.1:0-12591 GCA_964245705.1 uncultured Acetobacteraceae bacterium | reverse complement strand
CGCGCGTCCGGCGTGGTGGCGCGGTAGGCGTCGAACGCCGCCTCCGCCCGCGCCGCCGCGTCGGCAACCGACGCGGCATCGTCCCCGGGCAGCGCCGGGCCGACCGGCTGCCCGGTGCGCGGGTCGAGGCCGCGGAACCCTGTCGCGCTGGGTGCGCCGGTGGCGTGTGCGGTCATGCCGGTTCCTCCTCCGATTACTCGGACAGGAGTCGGCGTTCCGGTCCCGCCTTGCAAGGGCTGGCGCAGCCGCGTCTTTGTGGTGATGATGCGCAAGGCTTGACCAGGAAAGGGATACCGCCACTCGATGGACCGGTCAGGACCACGCCGCTCCACCCAAGACAGCGACGGTTCGAGGCCGGGCGACTCGAAGCCGGGCGATGGGCGGCCGGCGAGCAGCCCGCGCCTGCACGACAGCATCGCCCGTTCCATCGGCATACGCATCGCCGCCGAGCAGCTCCGCCCGGGCGACCTGCTGTCCGGCGAGATCGAGGCGGCCGAGCAGCTGGCGGTGTCGCGCACCGCGTATCGCGAGGCGGTGCGCATCCTGTCCGCCAAGGGCATGGTGGAAAGCCGCACCAAGACCGGCACCCGCGTCAGCCCGCGCAGCCGCTGGCACATCCTCGATCCGGAGGTAATCGGCTGGTTCCTGGAGACCAAGCCGAGCGAGGCGTTCGTGCGCGACCTGTTCGAGGTGCGGCAGATGGTCGAGCCGCATGCGGCGGCGCTCGCGGCGCAGAACCACACGCGGCAGGACCTCGACGCCATGGGCGACGCGCTCGGCACCATGGCCCGGCTGCGGCTGGGCAGCGAGGAGGGACGGGCGGCCGACCGGGCGTTCCACCACGCGATCCTGGTCGCCACCGGCAACGAGCTGATCGCCGCCCTGTCCAGCAGCGTGGTGGCCGCGATCTGGTGGACCACCGTGTTCAAGCACCGCGCCCAGCGCCATCCGCGCGACCCCATGCCGGAGCACCGCACCGTGTTCGAGGCGATCCGCGAGCGCGATGCCGACGGCGCCCGGCAGGCGATGACCGAGCTGGTGCGCTACGCGTTCGAGGACATGCAGGCCTCGCTCAGCGGCCGCAGCGCCCGGATGACGCGGCCGGCGTCGCGCTGAACCGAGGCGCGGCCCGGCCGAACCGGCGCTTGCCGGACGGCTTGCCAGCACGCCTTGCCAGCACGGGCGGCACGCGCGCATAACGCCGCGGGAGGACCCGATTTGTCGGACAAGACTGCACTCCTGGCACTCGACTGGGGCACCAGCGCGCTGCGGGCCTGGCGCGTCGCCGCGGACGGCAGGGTGCTGGAGCGCAGGCGCGAGCCCTGGGGCATCCTGAGCCTGCCGGACGGCGGCTATCCGGCCGCCTTCGACGCCATCACCGAGGGCTGGCGCGCGGACGGGGTGCCTGCGATCGCCTGCGGCATGGTCGGAAGCCGCTCCGGCTGGCGGGAGGTGGACTACCTGTCCCTGCCGCTCGACCTGCGCCGGCTGGCCGGCTCGCTCGCCACCGTGCCGTGCAGCGCGGGAATGCTGCACCTGGTGCCGGGCCTGCTCGACGCGGCGCGTCCGGACGTGATGCGCGGCGAGGAAACCGAGGCGGTGGGCGTGCTGGACGCGCTCGGCTCGCCGGACGGCGAGATCCTGCTGGTGATGCCGGGCACGCACAGCAAGTGGGTACGCGTGTCGGACCGGGTGATCGCCTCGTTCACCACCTTCATGACCGGCGAGCTGTTCGCGCTGCTGCGTCGCCATTCCATCCTGGGGCAGGGGATCCCGCCGGCCGGCGAGGCGGCGGAGAACGGAGCCTCGCGCGACGACGCGTTCCGCGACGGCGTCCGCGCCGCCGCGTCGGAGGGCCTGGCCGGGCGGCTGTTCTCGACCCGAGCGCTGATGCTCACCGGCCGCCTGCCGCCGGCGCTGGTGCCCGACTACCTGTCCGGGCTGCTGATCGGCGAGGAGCTGCTCCGCGCCGGCGAGGCCCGGCTTTTGCCGGACCGCTCGGTGCTGGTCGGCGACGCCGCGCTGACCCGGCGCTACGCGCTGGCGTTCGAGCTGCTCGGCCGCCCGGTGCCGGTCGAGATGGAGGCGGCATCGGTGCGCGGGCTGTACCGCATCGCCGTGGCCGCAGGGCTGCTGCCGACGCACGCAGGAGACGCCGCATGCTGACCGACTACCTGTCCCAGTCGCCCTACGTCGCCATCCTGCGCGGCCTGTCGCCGGACGAGGCGATCCCGGTGGCCGCCGCTTTGGTCGAGGCCGGGATGCGCGTGATCGAGGTGCCGCTGAACTCGCCCGACCCGCTGCGAAGCATACGCCTGCTGGCCGACCGGTTCGGCGACACCTGCCTGATCGGCGCCGGCACCGTCACCACGGTCGCCGCGGTGCAGTCGGTGCACGAGGCGGGCGGCCGGGTGCTGGTGATGCCGCACGCCGACACCGCGGTGATCCGGGCCGCCAAGGCGCTCGGCATGGTGTGCACCCCGGGCGTCGCCACGCCGACGGAAGGCTACGCGGCGCTGGCGGCAGGCGCGGACGGGCTGAAGCTGTTTCCGGCCGAGCTGGTCGGGCCCTCGGTGCTGCGGGCGTTCCGCGCCGTGTTCCCGGCCGACACCCTGTTCATGCCGGTGGGCGGCATCACCCCGGAGAACGTGGCTCCGTTCGTCGCCGCGGGTGCTGCCGGGTTCGGCCTCGGCTCCGGGCTCTACGTGCCGGGGCGCCCGGCCGAGGAGGTCAACAGGCGGGCGGTGGCCTATGCGCACGCGTGGACCCGCGCCAAGGAAGGCACCGCATGAGCCCGATCCGGGTCGGGCTGGTCGGCATCGGCGAGATCGCCCGCGTGCAGCACGTCCCGACCATCGCCGCCGACGACGGCTTCCGCCTCACCGCCATGGCCAGCCGCTCGAAGCCGGCGGTCTCGGACGGCGTGGCGCTGTTCACGACACAGGACGAGATGATCGCGTCCGGCCTGGTCGACGCGGTGGCGCTCTGCACCCCGCCGCAGGTGCGCTACGGCTTCGCCCGCTCGGCGCTGCTGGCCGGGATGCACGTGATGCTGGAGAAGCCGCCGGCGCAGACCGTGGCCGAGGTGGACGACCTCCGTCGCCTGGCCGGCGCCGTGGGACGGACCCTGTTCGCCACCTGGCACTCGATGTTTTCAGGAGCCGTGGCGCCGGCGCGGGGCATCCTGGCCGAGCGCGGCGCCACCGCCATGCGCATCCTGTGGCGCGAGGACGTGCACAAGTTCCATCCTGGCGTGGACTGGTTCTGGCAGCCGGGCGGCATGGGAGTGTTCGACCCGGGCGTGAACGCCCTGTCGATCGTGGTCGGCTGCCTGCCGGAGCCGATCTTCGTGCGCGCCGCCCGGTTCCGGGTGATGCCGGGCGCCCACACCCCGATCACCGCCGAGCTCGAGTTCGCCACCCCCACTCACGCCACCGGCTTCTCCGCCCTGTTCGACTGGGACCACAAGGGCGAGGAAACCTGGTCGATCGACTGGACCCTGTCCGACGGCGGCACCCTGTCGCTGGGCCGCGGCGGCGGGTCGCTGGTGCTCGACGGGCGAACGGTGGTGGACGGGCCCGACCGGGAATATCCCGGCCTGTACCGCCGCTTCGCCGAGCTGGTCCAGGCCGGCGGGTCGGACGCCGAGACCCGCCCGCTGCAGCTCGCCGCCGACGCGTTCTCGCTGGCGCGGATCGAGCGGGTGCCGGGATGATCGACCTCCGCGACCCGGCGCTTTCCGCGGACGCGGTGATCCGGGCGCTGGCGCTGGAGCCGCATCCCGAGGGAGGCCACTACCGCGAAACCTGGCGCCATAGGCCCGCCGACGGCGGCCGCGGGTCGGGCACCGCGATCCACTTCCTGCTGCGGGCCGAGGAGCTCAGCGACTGGCACCGGGTCGATGCCGACGAGCTGTGGATCTGGCAGGCCGGCGCGCACCTGGTGCTGACCACCTCGCCGGACGGGCACGACGCCGAGGCACATCACCTCGGTCCGGACCTGGCCCTGCGCCAATCGCCGCACCTGCTGGTGCCGCGCGGCCATTGGCAGACGGCGGTCTCCCTCGGCGCCTGGACCCTGGCCTGCTGCGTGGTCGCTCCCGCCTTCCGCTTCGAGGGCTTCGAGATTGCGCCGAAGGACTGGCGGCCGGTGCCGAGGCCGCGCTGAACGTCGTCAGCGTCCTGCGGACAGCTGCCCCATGATCCACCCTTCCCAGCGGTCCGGAACCTCCGTCGCCGGGAACGCCGCCCGCCGCCCGTCGACCACCTCCAGCATTCCCAGCAGCCCGATCAGGGCGTCGAACGGGTCCTCGCTGCGGTCGGACGGGCCGAAGCCGTCGGCGATCCGGGCGGACAGCCCGGCCTCGAACCGGACGCCGTGCCGGTCCGCCCAGGCGGGCAGGCCCCGCATCGCCGCACGCCGGTCGTCCTGGCGGCGCTTGCTCATCCCGGGCCCGAACGCGACGCCGACATGCCCGTAGGCTTCCCCGGGATAGGTTTCCGCCAGCACCGGAGCGCCCGCCCGGGCCAGCCGCTCTAGGCCGCCGTCGAACGGCCAGAAACGCGCTCCACGCCGCCGCGCCGGCAGCAGCACCTCGCGCCAGCCGGCGATCGCGGCCTTGCCGACCTGGTTGGCGCCGAGGGTCCAGAACAGCGAGCACGCGGCCGCCCGCGTCGGCGTCGCCCGCTCGCAGCGGCGGCGCAGCGCGTCCATGTCCTCGACGCCCAGCGCCTCCAGCAGGTGCCGCTGCCTGGTCTCGGCGGACGACACCCGCGGATAGAACGGGCGCCTCACCGAGATCTGTTCCGGCCGTTCCGCGACGCTGAAGAACTCGGTCCAGTCGCCCTGGCCGAACGCGTCCAGGGCCGCCGGGAAGTCCGCAAGGCCTGTCATCCGCCCGAAGGCGACCGGCAGGCCGATGGGGAAGTCGAAGCCGGCCAGCACGGTCCCGCCGCCGGCGAACAGGCGGTCGACAAAGGCCGCGCAATCCCCGAACGGTGTCGGCGCCGCGACCGACCAGCCCGCCTCCGAATGGGTCGCCTCCGCCAGCCATCGCTTGTCCGCCGCGATGCTCCAGTCGGCGTGCAGGACGGTGCGGAAGGACGGGGTGGGCATGTTCGGCGGTCTCCGATCGATCGACGCGGCCTCGTGGCCGTTCCGGACGCGTAGCAGTTCCGGACGTGGTCATGAACCCGACCCGGGACCGCCCATCCCGGCCCCCGGATCGCCGCGTTTACCGGACCGCTCCGGCGGGTTCGCCCGACCCCGGTCCGTCCGGTCGTCCGGGCAAGGCGCGCGGACCGGTAGCCGCCCGCGCGCCGCGCGCCCCCGGCCGGCCGGCCTAGCGAAGGGTGCCGATGCCGGCCAGGATGAAGTCGATGCCGGCCAGGAACTGGTCGCGGTCGTCGTGCTCGCGCAGCTGCGCCGCCACCTCCCGCACGAACGGGTATTCCGCGGGATCGAGCTGCGCCCACCGCGCGGCGACGGCCGCGAGAAAGGCCGACCGGTCGGTCCCGGGCGCGTGGAGCCGGGCGTTGGCCGCGTTCTGTCCGGCGACTCCCAGCACGTAGTTCACGAGCGCGGACGCGGAGTCGAACCGCGCCCAGGCGGGAACCCCCAGCGCCTGGAGCTGCCCGCCGATGCCCTCGAAGATCTGCAGCATCGCCGACCGCCACGGCTCGCGGGACAGCTGGGCGCCCACCCAGGGATGGGCGTCGATCGCGTCGAAGACTCCGAGGGCGATGGCACGGATCGCCGCCCGCGGCTCCGCATCGCCGCCGATCCCGGTCATCGCCTGGCCCACGACGTGGCTGGCGGCGGCGGCGAGCAGGTCGCCCTTGCTGGCGACGTGCCAGTAGATCGCCCCGCTGCCGGTCGCCAGGCGGGCGCCGAGCGCGCGGACGGTCAGCGCGTCCTCGCCGCCGGCATCGAGGACCGCGACCGCCGCCTCGACGATCCGCTCCCTCGACAACGCGACCGCGCGCCGTTCGGTCCGCCGGGTCCTGGTCGCCATGAGCACCTTCTTGACACGGCTGGAACGCTGTTCCAACTCTGGACGCATGGAACAGCGTTCCAACGGACGTGCGGGAGGTCCATGGTGACGACGCCGGTCACGATCGTCGGCGCGGGCCTGGGCGGCCTCGTCCTGGCGCGCGTCCTCCACCTCCACGGCATCGCCGCGACCGTCCACGAGGCGGAGCCCTCGGCGGAGGCGCGGCTGCAGGGCGGGCAGCTCGACATCCACGAGCACACCGGGCAGCGCGCGCTCAAGGCGGCCGGCCTGTTCGACGGGTTCCTCGGCCTAGTCCGCGAGGGCGGACAGGCGTCGCGCGTGCTCGACCGGCACGGCAACGTGCTGCTCGACCAGCCCGACGACGGCCGAGGCGGGCGTCCGGAGGTGCTCCGGGGCGAGCTGCGGCGGATCCTGCTCGACTCCCTGCCGGCGGACACGGTCCGGTGGGGAAGCAGGCTCGCCGGCGTGGCGGCGCTCGGCCACGGCCGGCACGAACTGGCGTTCGCGGACGGACGCACCGTCCGCACCGGCCTCCTCGTGGGTGCGGACGGCGCCTGGTCGAAGGTCCGGCCGCTGCTGTCGAACGCGAAGCCCGGCTATGTCGGCACGTCGTTCGTCGAGACCTGGCTGCACGACGCCGACAAGCGGCACCCTGCGGCGGCGAAGGCGGTCGGCAACGGCGCGCTGTTCGCGCTCGCCCCGGGACAGGGGATCGTCGCGCACCGCGAGGCGGGACCCGTCCTCCACGCCTATGTCCAGCTGAACCGCCCGGCCGGCTGGATCGCCGGCATCGACGTCACGGATCCCGCCGCGGCGACCGCCCGCGTGGCGGCGGAGTTCGACGGCTGGGCGCCCGAGCTCAAGGCGCTGATCACCGACGGCGAGACCGCTCCGGTCCTGCGCATGATCCACGCGCTTCCGATCGGCCACCGCTGGGACCGCGTGCCCGGGGTGACGCTGCTGGGCGACGCCGCGCACCTGATGCCGCCGTCCGGCGAGGGCGCGAACCTGGCGATGTTGGACGGCGCCGAGCTCGGCAGGGCGATCGCGTCGCACCCCCACGACGTCGAGGCGGCGCTGGCCGCTTACGAGACGGCGATGTTCCCGCGCAGCGCGTCGGCCGCCGCGGACGCGCACCTGATCTTCGGGCTCTGCCTCGGCGACCGCGCCCCGTATGCACTGGTCGACTTCTTCACGGCCGCGGGCGCGTCCTAGGAAAGGCACGAGGAAGCCGCGCCGCCCCGATCGGTGTCCCCTGGTCCGCTCCATGTCGAACCGGGGCAGCCTGCCCAGGGCGATCGTTCCCCCGGACGACGGCAGGCCCGATCCATGCCGGCGTCTAGCCGACGATGTCGAACCGGCTGGTCGCCACCACCGCATCGTCGACCACCGTCTCGACGGTGTAGTGTCCGACGCCGAGGGCCGCCGCGGGCCGGGCAGAGTGCAGCGTCATCGGCGTGCGCACGAAGCGGATCCGCGTGACCGGGCTTTGCGACACCAGCTGGCCGCTCCGGTACCAGCGCCATTGGCAGTCGTGCAGCCCGCCATCGACCGTCGGGTCCGGCCAGGTGACGTCGACCAGCATGACCACCCGGTCGTCGAGGTCGAAGGTCTCTGCCGGCCGGCGCTTGCCCTGCGACAGGTTGGCGCCGCTGGTCAGCCTCGGCTGGGCATAATGCAGCGTCTGCGTGCACCCGGCGCCGAGGAGCAGGACCGCCAGCCCCGCGACACGCACCGCCCGTTCCATCGCACCGTCCGTTGCTGCCCGGCATTGGGATAAAAGCGGCGTTTCCCGATGTCAAACCGGAGACGGAACGAAAGCGCCGGTGCGACCGCCTAATGGTTGTCGCGCGGGATCCCCCTGGTCTGCGCGATGCGCTGGTAGCCGATCGCGTTTTCCAGCACGGCGCCGGTTTCCAGCTGCCCGACCACGGCGCGCTGCATCTCCTGCCAGGGCGTCTGGCTCGCCGGATACCGGTAGCCGCCATCGGCCTCCAGCCGCTCGCGCCGCTCGGCGATCTCCGCCTCGCTCACCAGCATGTCGACGCGGCCGCGGCCGAGGTCGACGCGGATGCGGTCGCCGGTGCGTACCAGCGCCAGCGGCCCACCCGCCGCCGCTTCCGGCGACGCGTTCAGGATCGACGGCGAGCCGGAGGTGCCGGACTGCCGCCCGTCGCCGATGCAGGCGAGCGCCCGCACGCCGCGCTCCATCAGGTACACCGGCGGCCGCATGTTCACGACTTCCGCCGCCCCCGGATAGCCGATCGGGCCGGCGCCGCGCATCACCAGCACGTCGTGGTCGCCGACGTCGAGCGCCGGGTCGTCGATGCGCGCGTGGTAGTCTTCCGGGCCGTCGAACACAATCGCCCGGCCCTCGAACGCGTCCGGATCGTTCGGGTCGTCGAGGTAGCGCTGCCGGAACTCCTCGGAGATCACGCTGGTCTTCATGATCGCCGAGTTGAACAGGTTGCCGGTCAGCACCAGGAAGCCGGCGCGCTGCTTCAGCGGACGGTCGTAGGGACGGATCACCGCCTCGTCCTCGATCCGGGCGTCGCGGCAGTTCTCGCCGATCGTGCGGCCGTTCACCGTCTTCGCGTCCTCCGCGATCAGCCCCTGCCGCATCAGCTCCGACACCACCGCCGGCACGCCGCCGGCGCGGTAGAAGTCCTCGCCCAGGTACTCGCCCGCCGGCTGGAGGTTGACCAGCAGCGGGATGTCGAGGCCGAGGCGCTGCCAGCTCTCGATCGGCAGGTCGATGCCGAGGTGGCGCGCCAGGCCCTGCAGATGGATCGGCGCGTTGGTGGAGCCGCCGATCGCCGCGTTGACCCGGATCGCGTTCTCGAACGCCGGCTTTGTCATGATCTCGGACGGCTTCAGGTCCTCGTGCACCATGGCCACGATCCGGCGGCCGGTCTCGTACGCGCACTCCTGCCGGTCGCGATACGGCGCCGGGATCGCCGCGGCCCCCGGCAGCTGCATCCCGAGCGCCTCCGCCAGCGAGTTCATGGTGGTCGCGGTGCCCATGGTGTTGCAGTAGCCGGTGGACGGCGCCGAGGAGGCCACTAGCTTGATGAAGCCCTCGTAGTCGATCTCGCCGGTGGCCAGCAGCTCGCGTGCCTTCCACACGATGGTACCCGAGCCGGTGCGCTCGCCGCGGAACCAGCCGTTCAGCATCGGCCCGACCGAGAACGCGATCGACGGGATGTTCACCGTCGCCGCCGCCATCAGGCAGGCCGGCGTGGTCTTGTCGCAGCCGATGGTCAGCACCACGCCGTCCAGCGGGTAGCCGTACAGCACCTCCACCAGGCCGAGATAGGCCAGGTTGCGGTCGAGTCCCGCGGTCGGGCGCTTGCCGGTTTCCTGGATCGGATGCACCGGGAACTCGATGGCGATGCCGCCCGCCTCGCGTATGCCCTCGCGCAGTCGCTCCGCCAGCACGATGTGGTGCCGGTTGCACGGCGACAGGTCCGAGCCGGTCTGGGCGATGCCGATGATCGGCCGGTCCGACTGCAGCTCGCGCTGCGACAGCCCGAAGTTCATGTATCGCTCCAGGTAGAGCGCGGTCATGTCCGGGTTGTGCGGGTTGTCGAACCAGGCGCGCGAGCGGAGCCTGGCGCGGCCGCGGTCGTGCGGCTGGCTTTGCTGCTCGACCGCGTGCTGCGGGGACAGGCCGTTGGTGTCGGTCGGCGTGGTGTCGGACATCGCTTCAGTTCTGGCTGGTGGTGAAGCGCCAGACCGTGCGGGAACGGTAGGCCTGGCCGGGATCGAGGCGCGTGGAAGGGAAGGTGGGGTGGTTGGGCGCGTCCGGGAAGTGCTGCGTTTCGAAGCACAGCCCGTCGCCCTGGCGGTACAGCGTCCGGCTCTTGCCGGTGCGCGTGCCGTCCAGGAAGTTGCCGGAATAGAACTGCACCCCCGGCTCGGTGGTGGAGATCTCCAGCACCCGGCCCGACACCGGGTCGAAGGCGCGCACCGCCGGCCTCGGCTCCGCGGTGACGCCGCCGCGCAGCACGTAGTTGTGGTCGTAGCCGCGTCCGAGCACCAGCTGCGGCTCGCTCCCGTCCCGGATCCGGGCGACCACGGCGATCGGCGCGGTGAAGTCCATCGCGGTCCCGGCGACCGGCCGGAGCTCGCCGGTCGGGATCATGGTGCCGTCCACCGGCGTGAACGTGTCGGCGTGGATCGTGACCAGGTGGTCGAGCGCGGTCCGGCCGCTGCCTTCGCCGCCAAGGTTGAAGAAGGAATGGTTGGTGAGGTTCACCACCGTGGGCGCGTCGGTGTTGGCCGCGTAGTCGAGCGTCAGCGTGTCGTCCTCGCCCAGCGTGTAGCCCGCACGGACCTCCAGCCGGCCGGGAAAGCCCTCCTCGCCGTCCGGGCTGACCCTGCGGAACGTGACGTGCGCCGGCTCGCCCGGACCGGACACCGTCTCGATCTCCCACGGGCGCTGGTCGAAGCCGTGCACGCCGCCGTGCAGCGCGTTCGGCCCGTCGGTCGCCGGCACCTGCGCCGTCCGCCCGTCCAGCGCGAAGCGGCCGCCGGCGATCCGGTTGCCGTAGCGGCCGATGGTGGCGCCGAAATACTGCGGATGGGCGACGTAGTCCTCGAGCGTCGCGTAGCCCAGCACCACGTCGTCCAGCCGGCCGTGCCGGTCCGGCACCTGAAGCGATTGCAGCGCCGCGCCGAAGCCGATCAGCCGCGCCGTCATGCCGCCGCGGTTGCGCAGCACCACCGCCTCGACCGCCGTGCCGTCGGCGAGGGTGCCGAAGCCATGCCGGCTGGCGCCCGCCCCGTCGCCTCCGTCCTCCTGCCGTGCGTCGGCCATCCACCCGTCCAGCTCGTGAAATTACTCAGACAATAGGTCGCCAGCTCGGTCCCTGGCAACCCGCCTGGCGCCGCCGCCGTTGCCGCTCCTTGCATCGTGCAGGGAACGGATGATGGATTTCGACACCGCGATCATCGGCGGCGGCCAGGCCGGCGTGCCCTTGTCGCAGGCGCTGGCGGCGAAGGGGCAGCGGGTCGCGCTGGTCGAGCGGGTCCATCTCGGCGGCTCCTGCGTCAACTTCGGCTGCACGCCGAGCAAGGCGCTGATCGCCTCCGCCGGCATCGCCCACCACGCCCGGACCGCCCGGAAATGGGGCATCGGCGTCGCCGGGGTGACGGTCGACTTCAAGGCGGTGATGGACCGGGCGCGCGGCCTGGTCGCCGACGCCGTCCGCTCGCTCGACGAAAGCTTCGCCGACGCGTCCGGTCCGACCCTGATCCGCGCCCACGCCCGGCTCGACGGCATCGCGGAGGGCTGGGTCCGGATCGAGGCCGGCGGCCAGGCGCTGCGCGCCCGCGACGTCGTGCTCGACACCGGGACCCGCTCGCAGATGCCCGACATCGACGGCCTCGGCGACGTGCCCTTGATCACCGCGGAAAGCTGGATCGACCTCGACGCCCTGCCGAAGCGCCTCGTCGTGATCGGCGGCAGCTACCTGGCGCTGGAGTTCGGACAGGCCTTCGCCCGCCTCGGCGCCGAGGTGGTGGTGCTGCAGGGCGGGGACAGCCTGGCCGAGCGCGAGGACCCGGAGGTGTCGGAGGCGATCCGAGGCTTCCTGGCGGAGGAAGGCCTCGACATCCGCCTCGGCGTGCGGATCGGGCGCGTCGAGCGGACCGGGCAGGGGGTGCGCGTGCACACGGACGCCGGCACGTTCGACGGCACCCACCTGTTCGTCGCCACCGGACGCCGGCCGAACACCGACGACCTCGGCCTCCACACCGTCGGGGTCGAGACCACCGGGCACGGCACGATCAAGGTCGACGAGCGGCTGTCGAGCAGCGTGCCGGGAATCTGGGCCGCGGGCGACATACGCGGCGGCCCGGCCTTCACCCACACCGCCTATGCCGACTTCGCCGTGCTGCAGGACCAGATCGCCGGCACCCGCACCCGCACCACCGAGCGCGTGGTGCCCTACGCGATGTTCCTGGAGCCCGAGCTCGGCCGCGTCGGCATGACCGAGGCGGAGGCCCGCAAGGCGGGGCACCGGGTGCGGATCGGAGCCAAGGACATGACCACCAGCGGCAAGGCGCGCGAGGTCGGCCAGACCGCCGGCTTCATCAAGGTGGTGATCGACGCCGACACCGACCTGATCCTGGGCGCCGCCTGCCTGTGCCACAACGGCTCGGAGGTGGTGCAAAGCTTCATCGCGCTGATGAACGCCGGCGCCACGGCGCAAACCATGATCGACTCCGTGGTCATCCACCCGACCATCGGCGAGGCGGCGAAGAACGCGGTGGTGGCCGCGTATGAGGGCGGGTGAGATGGCGGCGGCCTAGCGCCGCATCTCCGCCTGTCGCATCGGCATCGCGTCGATGGTGTCGAACAGCGTTTTCGCGCCCAGCGGCCCGGAGCTGCGCAGCTTGACGCCGCCGTCCTTGCCGATGAGCAGCACGGCAAAGGCATCGGACGCGACGCCGTAGCGTTCACGAAGGCGCTCCTGGTCCGGAGCGGCCGGCTCGACCAGCACCAGGTCCCGCTCCGCTGCACCGGCGCGCCCCGCCGCCACCAGGCGCGCCTGCTCCGCCGCCCGCGCGTCGCC
>CAXTOD010000055.1:0-12711 GCA_964245705.1 uncultured Acetobacteraceae bacterium | reverse complement strand
GTCTCAGCCGAGCAGGCGGATGCCCACCACCACCAGGATGGCCGCCAGCGCCGGCCGCAGCACCCGCTCCGACACGCGGGTGCTGATCACGCTGCCGATCACGGCACCCGGGATCGAGCCCGTCACCAGCGACAGGAACAGGTGCCAGTCGACCGAGCCGATCAGCCAGTGGCCGATCCCGGCCACCAGGGTGAGCGGCACCGCGTGCGCGATGTCCGAGCCCACCACGCGCGCGGTCGGCAGCGCCGGGTAGAGCAGGATCAGCACCGTGACCCCGATCGCTCCGGACCCCACGGAGGTGATGGTGACGAACACGCCGAGGTAGAGCCCGAGCACCACCGTCAGCACCGTCCTGCGCCGCCCGGACGGGCTCGGACTGCGCCGCGCCGCCCAGCGCATCAGCGTGCCGCGCAGGATCAGGCTGACGGCGGTCAGCAGCAGCGCCATGCCAAGCAGCAGCGACAGCACGTGCCCGGTGGAAGCGCCCGGCGGCCCGAGCCGGGACACGACCCACAGCGTCGCCAGCGTGCCCGGCAGCGAGCCCGCCGCCAGCAAACCCACCAGCCGCCATTCCACCGTGCCGATCAGCCCGTGCACCAGCGCGCCGGCGGTCTTGGTGGCGGCGGCGTACAGCAGGTCGGTGCCGATCGCGGTCGCCGGGTGGAACCGGAACAGCAGCACCAGCAGCGGCGTCATCAGCGCGGCACCGCCGACCCCGGTCAGGCCGACCAGGATGCCGATCACCAGTCCGGACAACGCGTAGGCGGGCGAGAACGGCTGGAACGGGATCATGAAGCCTTTCCTGACGGGGCCGGCCACGAAACATCAGCCGGGGCCGGCTGTCCATGACGCGGCGGCCTGATCCCGGACCACGCCGGGATCCGGGGAGCCGGCGCCCTGCCCGCGCGTAAGGCGTTCGGGGGAAAACGATCGAGGAGCGTTCCAGGCCATGTCCACCACACTCCACGGCGTCAACGCGTCCGCCGGCGCGGCATCGGACAACCTGCCGATGCGCGCCTTCGTCACCTGCGGCCTGGCCAGCCTGGCCGGACTGATGTTCGGGCTGGACATCGGCGTGATCGCCGGCGCGCTCGCCTTCATCGGCAAGGCGTTCGGCGCCGACACGCGCACCCAGGAATGGATCGTCAGCATCATGATGGCCGGCGCCGCCGCCGGCGCGGCCGGGGCGGGCACGCTGTCGTACCGGATGGGCCGCAGGTGGTCGCTCCTGGTGGGCGCGGTGCTGTTCGTCGCCGGCGCCCTGCTTTGCGCCTTTGCCGGCTCCATCCCCATGCTCATGGTCGGCCGCGTGGTGCTGGGCCTGGCGATCGGCATCGTCGCCTTCACCGGCCCGCTCTACATCTCCGAGGTGGCGCCGGCGCATTGGCGGGGTGCCATGGTGTCGCTCTACCAGCTCATGGTGACGGTCGGCATCCTGCTCGCCTTCGTGTCCGACAGCCTGCTGACGCCCAGCGGCAACTGGCGGCTGATGCTCGGCATCATCGCCGTCCCCGGCCTGGTCTTCCTCGTGGCCGTGCTGTTCCTGCCGGAAAGCCCACGCTGGTTCCTGCTGCGCGGCCGCGATGAGCAGGCGCGCACCGTCCTGCGCACCCTGCGCGACGACCCGGCCGAGGTCGACCGCGAGATCGCCGGCGTCCGCGAGCAGCTGACGGTGCGACAGCTCGGCGCCGCCATGTTCCGCGGCAACCCCAACTTCCGCCGCTCGGTCTATCTCGGCATTGGCCTGCAGGTGGTGCAGCAGCTCACCGGCATCAACGTCATCATGTACTACGCGCCGAAGATCTTCGGCCTGGCCGGCTTCGGCGCCGGCGCCTCCAACTGGGCCACCGCCGTGGTCGGCCTGACCAACGTGCTGGCCACCCTGCTCGCCATCGGCTTCGCCGACCGCTGGGGCCGCAAGCCGATGCTGACCGTGTGCTTCGTCACCATGGCGGTCGGCATGGCCGCGGTCGGCATCCTGCTCGGCCTCGGCGTGCACGGCGACGTCAGCCGCTACCTGCTGGTGGCGATGGTGCTGGTGTTCATCGTCGGCTTCGCCGCCGCCCCGGGGCCGCTGATCTGGACCCTGTGCTCGGAGATCCAGCCGCTGCAGGGCCGCGACTTCGGCATCGCCGTGTCCACCTTCACCAACTGGGCGGCGAACTGGCTGGTCGGCAACACCTTCCTGTCCCTGCTGGCGGGACTGGGCCAGGCCAACACGTTCTGGCTGTTCGCCGCCCTGAACGCGGGGTTCATCCTGTTCGTGGTGTTCCTGGTGCCGGAAACCAGGGGCGTGTCGCTGGAGTCGATCGAGCACAAGCTGATGCAGGGCCTGCCGCTCCGCCGCATCGGGCGCTGACGGCGGCGGCCGGGACCCGGGGCGAGCGCGGTCAGCCGGCCAGCTCGCCCCAGATCTCCATCACCCGGCGCACCGCCGGGCGCGCCTTCACCCGCGCGAAATGGGCGTCGAGCGGCGGGGGCAGGGCGATCTCCACCTGCGGCGCCCAGCGCTCGATGTAGAACAGCGCGCTGTCGGCGATGCCGAACGCGGTGCCGCCGGCCCATTCGCGCTGGCCCAGCTCGGTCGCCAGGATGCCTAGCCCCTTTTCCACCATGGCCCGGCCCTGCGCCTTCACGTTGGCGGACCCCAGCTTCAGCGTGCCGTGCACCACGTCGTCCGGCTCGAACTCGGCCGTCTTGAAGATGCGGCCGAACCCCTGCCCGTGCACGGTGCCGACCGCGTAGTCCATCACCATCTGCGCCCGGATTTCGTCCGCCCGGTCGGCCGGCAGCAGCCCGGCCTCCGGATGGCTATAGGCCAGCCAGCGCGCGATGGCACCGTACTCGGTCAGCACCGAGCCGTCGTCGCGCACCACCGTCGGCACCTTCTCCTTCGGGTTCAAACCGTTGAACGGCGCGCGATGGGTGTCGCCTCCCATCACGTCCATCTTCACCGTGTCGTAGGGCGCGCCGATCTCCTCCAGCAGCACGTGGATGCCGATCGCGCAGGTGTGCGGGCCCCAGTAGAGCGTGGTCATGCCGATCCTCCTCAGCCTGTTCCGGACGGCCCGGGCCGGGTCAAACCCCCGGGATGGCCCAGACCTCCATCTCCGCCGCGCCCTGCCGCAGCGCCTTGACCGGCCCGTATTCCGGCGAGTTCCAGAACGCGTGCAGGGCGTCCAGGGACGGGAACTCGAACAGGGCGGTGCGCCGCTCGTCCGGCCGGCCTTCCAGGAGCTCGACCGGCCCGCCCCTCACATGCCTGCCCCCGAACCGCTCGATCAGGGGCGTCACCGCCTGGCGGTATATGTCGTACCGGGTTTCGTCGGCGATCGTGCCTTGCACGAGCAGATAGGCCGTCATCGACTGCCCGCTCCATCCTGCTTGATGGGGAAACGATACCCGGGCCGGCCGCTCATGCGAAGGGTCGTCCGGCCTCGACCGGGGACCCGGCTGCGTCCTGCTCCTGGTGCGGTTCCACCACGACCCGGGTGGTCACCGAGTTGGCGATGAAGCACGCCTCGTGCGCGTCGTGGTGCAGGCGGTCCAGCGTGGCCTCGTCCGGCGCCCCGCCGGCCCAGTCGATGGCGGGGCGAAGCACCACCGCCGTCACCGCCTGCCGGCCGGGCGCCACCTCTCCCATCGTCCCTTCCGCCCGGTCGCGGTAGGCCGCCACCACGAAGCCGGCCAGGCGCGCCACGTGGAGGAACGACAGCATGTGGCAGCTCGACAGGGCGGCGACCAGCATCTCCTCCGGATCGACCGCCGCCTGGTCCGCCCACCGTCCCACCACGTGCGGCGAGGCGGAGCCGGGCACCACCGTCCCGCCGTCGAAGCTGAGCGCGTGCCGTCGGCTGTAGCGGCCGCGGGCGAAGTCCTCGTCCTCGCCCAGGGTCCAGGTCACGTCGGCGGTGTAGCGTGCCATCGGGTCCTTCCTCCTTCTGCCGCGCCGTCAGGTCGTGACCGGGACGCGCTCGCGCAGCATGGCGTCCACGGCGTCCATCGCCTTGTTCTCGTCGATGCGGAAGTTGCAGATCGACGGGATGAAGCCCGACCCCAGCGGCACCACCAGCGGGGCGTCGGGCAGGTCCTCCACCGCGTCCGGGGCGATGAACCGCACCGCGGTCGGCTCCTCCATGTTGTGCGGGCTGTCGTAGATATGGAGGTCGCCGAGGTTGGACAGGTTCCACCGGTTGGTGACCACCAGGCCGGGGATGTTGCAGACCCAGCGGTACTTGGCGAGGCCCGCCCCCCAGATCGCCACCATGGCCGAGGCTTCCCGCCCGCAGGCCAGGCTTTCGGTGATCGGCATGCCGACCGTGCTGACGATCTCGACGCCCGTGCCCTGCGCCCGCTCCAGCATCGCGTCCACCATGTCGCGCTCGATGTCGATCGGACGGCGCTTGGCGCCATGCTCGCCATGGCTCCAGATGAAGGAGTCCGGGGCGCCGATCCGGCTGTTGTGCCCGTCCACCACCAGCACCGCCTCGCCCAGCGTGCGCGACAGCCGGTCCACCAGCGCGGTGCAGAACGCTTCCAGGTTGACCATGGTCCGGTTCTCGACCCGTATCCCGAACAGGATCACCGGCACCTCGTCGGCACGCGCCAGCGCGCAGATCGAGGCCGGCGAGGCGCGGTCCAGCGGCCGCACCGTGTCCAGGATCCGCGTCCGCACGCTCCGGGTCACCGTCATGCCGGACGAGCGGATCAGGCACTGCCCGTTGACGTAGAACGAGGGGATCGACTCCTGGAACCCCTTCGGGCTGCGGTCGACCAGCCCCTTGAGCTCGGGAAAGATCGCGTCGAGCGGCCCGTACATTTCCGGCTCCAGCTCGCAGTCGAACAGCGCGAAGCGCGGCAGCGTCATCGGCCTGACCGCGCTCACGATGTTGCCGATGCCTGAGATGTCGTTCCACAGCACGTGGCCGATATGCATGGCCGTCACGCCCCGCCAGGCGTGCAGCGGCACGGTGCGGTCGTTGGCGAAGTAGCGCGCCAGCAGGTCGCCGTGCTGCATCACGCGCGCGAAGAACTCGCGGAACATGTCCGGCATCTGCGCCTGGATCGCGTCGCGGTGCAGCGCCACGCAGATCCGCCCTTCCGGGATGAACAGCCCCGACAGCCGGAAGAAGATCTCGCCCGCCACCAGGAACATCACCGTCCCCGTCGCCTCCTCCACCGTGCGGTAGGCGTAGATCGTGCCGTGCAGCACCAGGGCGTGGCGCACCGTCATCGGCCGCCCGTCCACCGGGGAAGGGAAGGTCATCCGCCCCTGCTCGATGAAGGCGTGGTTCTGCGCCTGCAGGCTGCCCGGGTTGAACAGCGCGTGCAGGTGGCTGCGCTGCAGCGGCAGCCGGCGCGGCCCGAGGTCGACCAGCTGGCTGTCCGGCCGCTCCGGGTCGAGCCGGTCCACCGCGGCGAAGCGCGTGCCGGCATCGAAGCCGCCGAGATACAGCGACAGGATCTCCGCCCGCGTGCTTTCCGGGATCTTGAAGAACCCTGCCTCGCGCGGGTCCAGCGGCGGCGGCACCGCGCACTGCATGATCTTGGTCCACAGCCCGTCGAACAGCAGGGCGGCCGCCTCCATCAGCGCGCGGCGCAGGTCGGGCGACAGCTCCGCCACCGAGCCGCCGCGCCGGTCCAGCGTCTCGTCCAGGAACCAGCTGGCCTGCCTGCCGTCCTCGTGCCGGAACACCAGCACCACCACCGGGGCCAGGCCGAAATACCCGAAGGCCGGGGTCCAGCCCGGCACGAACACCGCCGGCTTGCCGTTGTCGAGGATCGTGCCGAGCTGGGCTGCGGCGACCAGCACGCGGTCGAAGGGCAACGGCATGGATGCTCAAACCTTTTTTGAACGTCTGCGGCCCGACCCGGGCAACGCCAGTTTGACGGGAAAGCCGCGTCAGCTCAACGCGGCGCAGGCGCGCCCCCGTTCTGCGGCCGGCGGTTGCCGCCGTCCCGGGCCCGCGCCAGGATGCGGCACTGCCGCAGCGGAGCGCCGGCCCGATGATCATCCGAACCGACGAGTTCGTGGACCTGCCGGTGCCCCACGCCCCCGCAACGCCGGACGGTACTTCCGGCCCGATGCGCCTGCACCTGTTCCGCCCGGCGGTGCCCGGCCGCCACCCGGGCATCCTGTTCTTTTCCGAGATCTACCAGGTCACCGACCCGATCCGCCGCCTGGCCGCCTTCGTGGCCGGCCAGGGCTACCTCGTCGCGGTGCCCGAGGTGTACCACGAGTACGAGCCGCCCGGCACGGTGCTCCGCTACGACCCCGCCGGCACCGAGCGCGGCAACGCGCTCAAGGTCACCAAGCCGGTCGGGGCGTTCGACGCCGACGCCACGGCCGCACTCGCCTTCCTGCGCGCCCACGAGGCCTGCACCGGCCGGCTCGGCACGCTGGGCGTCTGCCTGGGCGGCCACCTGGCCTACCGCGCGGCGCTCGACCCGTCGGTTTCGGCCGCCTGCTGCTTCTATCCCACCGACATCCATTCCGCGACGCTGGGCGCCGACCGGTCCGACGACAGCCTCCGGCGCATGGAGTCGCTCGGGGCCGACACCCTGTGGGTGTTCGGCCGCCAGGACCCGCACGTGCCCTTCGCCGGCCGCCAGCTGATCCGCGAGCGCCTGGAACAGGCCGGCGCCCGCTACGAGTGGCACGAGGTGAACGCCCCCCACGCCTTCCTGCGCGACGAGGGCCCGCGCTACGACCCCGCCCTGTTCCTGCAGGCCACCGGCTGGATGCTGACCCTGTTCGCCCGCGCGCTCAAGGAGCCCACCTAGACCCGCCGCCCGCCGAGCGGTCGGTCCCGGTCCTCACAGCGGGCAGTGGTCAAAGGACAGCACCCAGCGCTGCGGCGGATGCCGCTCGTAATGCACGCGCGCCGGGCACGCCATGTAGTGCAGCCTCGGCATGATCACCAGCGCCGCGATCTCGGTGATCGGCACCGCGACGACCATCAGCAATGCACTCGCCATTGCCAGGCCGAAGCATACGTTCAATCCATTTATTCGCCTGCGGCTGGGCTTGTGCCGCTTGCCACGTCCGCCACCCGGCACGCTCGCCGGCGGGGGAAACAACGTCATCGCGGCGAAGGAGAAGAATCCGAAGGCGATTGGTATGACGACCGCATCCCGCGGCCACAGGATGACCAACGGTGCGTGATCCAGGACAGCGCGTATTGTCGGTATCAACCTGGTCAGGGACAGCCAGAGCAGGACGACACCGAGCAGGGACAAGCCGAAGAACGCGGGAAGAGCCTTCAGGCGGGTGTATGGTCTTGGTTGGCTGGTCGTTGCAGCATCATTTACCATAAATGGACCACCTCGCCACGGATCACGTCCGCCCGTCGCGCAAGCTTCTCGGCGAGAGCGCGGGCATCCTGCCGCAGGTCGTGTACCATCTGACTGCGTGCGAGCTGGTTGAAGCGGGCATCCGCCTCCGCGCCCAGTGCCTGCGAGACCTCCGCGAGCTTTTCAAGGCCCCGGTCGTAGGCATCGCTCAGCTTCTCGGTAAGCCCAAACCTGTCATCCAACCTGTAAAGGGCATAGCCTGCACCTGCGCCAACGAAGAGCGCTATCACGAACGGCCCGCAGGCGAAGGCGCCAATCGTGGCCAGCCCTCCGATGCTCGTGGTCGAAAGGAACGATCCCGCGGCCGCGCCGACTGCCGAAGCCAGCACGACGGAAGGAAGATCCACCGTCAGGCTGCCCAGCAGGTAGCCCAGGCTCGAGTTGTCGCGCAGGAGGTAGTCGGCTACGTCGATCGCCACCACCAGCCAGATGCCGAACCGCGCCGACTCCCTGGCAGCGGCGCGCAACCCGGGCCGGCCGATCTGCATCTCGACGATCTTCGGGTTGTCCAGCCGGTAGCGCGTGCCGGTGATGATCTTGCGCCCGGCAGGACAGCCCTTGAACGTGACCAGGTCGTGCCCGGCTTTGCTCCTGCTGAACGACACTTTGGCCCCCTTCCAGGAGCCGAAATCCTTGGCGATCTTGAAGAACAGCTTGGCGCTGCCGAGGCTGTCCTTGATTGGGCCGGTCCACAGCTTGCCCTGCGCTTCCTGACCCTGGAGCATGTCGTCCGCCTGCACGGAGGTCAGCTCGCGGCGCGCGATCTTCTCCTCCAGCCAAAGGCGCAGCATGTTCTTCTCGTCGACGATCAGCGCCCACTGGCCGGGCGTCGCCGACCGCGTGGGAACCGGTACCGGCATGGAAGCAAGGGTCGGAGCTTGGGCCACGGTCAACTCCACAACAACCCTGTCTGGCGATGCCGATCGGCCGACGCACGCGCCTCCTGACGTTCCACATTGCCTCACAAGCGTAACGAGACACAAGACGACGTGGAAGCCGGATCATCCCGCACGACGTCGGGAACAGGACCGTGGCTGCGACGCTGCCCTGGACGCTCCCGACAGCCGGTCGAACCTCAACCCCGTGCCGCCAGCCCCTGCTGCCAGCCCCTGCCGGTTGAGCAGGTGCAGCAGCTGCCGGGCACCGGCCTCGCCGTCCCGTTGCAGCACCGCGAGCGGCGCGTCGCCGCCGAAGCCCGCCTCCGTCCGTGGCGTCGCAAGCCACTCCCCCGGATCCAGCCCGAGCGCGTCGAGCGCCGTGTCCAGCCGTCGCAGCGCGGCGTAGCGGGCCGGCTCCCCGCCTGACAGGCGGAAGCGCGGCCGCGTCCCCTTCCTGGTCAGCCCGCCCCCGTGCCCGATCAGCGCCAGCGCGACGAGATCGGTCACCCGCCAGTGGTCCATCAGCGCCCAGAACGCGGTCGACGGAACGCTGTCCGCCGCCGCCGCACGGCCGGCACCCTGCGGTGAGGCGGCCAGCGCGGTCGGACCGGACAGGTCGCGGCGGGGACCGGCCGCCTCGACGCGATCCGCCCCAGTGTCCGCTTCCGGACGACCCGCCGTCGGCGTTCCTCGCCCTCTACGCTCCGGCCCAGGCTGCGCTTCGGCTCCCGCCGCGGGCGCCGACAGCGCCTCGACCAGCTCCGACACCGCAGCGATGGTCTGCGCCGCGTCGTCCCGCAGCCGCATGATCCGCTCCGCCTGCGGATGATCCTCCGGCACCCGACGGAACAGCGTGTCCAGCCGCAGCCCGTCATCGGCGTCCAGGCCCTCCGCCAGGCTGACCGCCTGCAGCGCCTGGTGCAGCGCCAGCCTGGTCAGCACGACCTCGTTGGATCGCCGGTGCTCCGCAAGCAGCCGCGCATCCTCCAGGCTGTCGCGCGCGCGGGACAGCAGAAGCGCGGCCGGTCCGGTCCCGCCGGCTCGAACAGTCCGGCTCATGTCCGTCTCCGGCGGGCAAGTTCCGCGCTGGCATGCAGCCGCGCCTCGCGCAGGGCAACGAGCGGCATCGGCACGCCGGGTTCGATCAGCGCCACGATCGCGAGCAGGCCGATCAGCAGGGTCATGAGATCCGACAGGTCAGGTCAACCGTTATACGATGTAACCGAACGCTGTTTCCTACGAAGTCATGCCCATATTCGGCTCAAAGAAGGAAGCCACAAGGATGCCCACCGTCCAACAGCCGACGCGCCGGCCAGGACGGTGGCGGCGCGCAGCAGCTGCCGGCGCCGCTGCGCCACACCGACGCCGAATGGCGCCACCTGCTGTCGCCGGCGCAGTACGACGTGCTGCGGCAGTCCGGCACCGAGATGCCGTTCTCCTCGCCGCTGAACCACTTCTACAACAAGGGCGTGTATGCCTGCGCCGGCTGCGGCCTCCACAACTTCACCTCCGACACCAAGTTCGACAGCGGCACTGGCTGGCCCTCGTTCTGGCAGCCGATCGCCGATTCGGTGGTCGAGCGCAAGGACGGCTCGATGTTCATGCAGCGCACCGAGATCCGCTGCGCGGAATGCGACGGCCACCTGGGCCACGTGTTCGACGACGGCCCGAAGCCGACCGGCCTGCGCTACTGCATGAACGGCGTGGCACTGCGCTTCGACCCCGCTCCCGGCGTCCAGCCGCCGCATGCCGCCTAGCCGACCTCCAAGGGAGATCCATGCCATGATCAACACCAGGTTCCTGCTGCTCGCCGGCGCCGTGGCGCTGCCTGCCTCGCTGCTCCTGTCCGGAATGCGGCCCGGCCGCGCCGAGGAGGCGCCGCGCCTGGTGCCGGCAGCCGTCTTGACCCCTGTCGAAGGCAGCGGCCTGCAGCAGCTCACCGTGTCCGGCGGCTGCTTCTGGGGCGTGCAGGGCGTGTTCGAGCACGTGAAGGGCGTCCGACGCGCCGTGTCCGGCTACACCGGCGGCGCCGCCGACACCGCGCAGTACGAGACGGTCAGCACCGGCAGCACCGGCCACGCGGAATCCGTGCAGATCACCTACGACCCGAAGCAGGTCACCCTCGGCCGCCTCCTGCAGATCTTCTTTTCGGTGGCGCTCGACCCGACGCAGCGCGACGCCCAGGGCCCCGACAGCGGCACCCAGTACCGCTCGGAGATCTGGACCAGCACCCCGGCGCAGGCCGAGGCGGCACGCGCCTACATCGCCCGCCTCGACGCCGCCCACGTGTTCGACGCGCCGATCGCCACCCGCGTCGACCCGCTGCACGGCTTCTACCCGGCGGAGGGCTACCACCAGGACTACCTCGCGCATAACCCGGACGCCGCCTACATCGCCATCAACGACATGCCCAAGGTCGAGGCGCTGCGCCGGCTGTTCCCGCAGGACTACGTCGCCTCGCCCGTGCTGACCACCGCGTCGCCCGGTCCGGTCTGACGCCCGAGCAGCCCGTGCCCCTTCAGGTGGTGGCGCAGCTGGTAATAGGTCAGGCCCAGCGCCCGGGCGGCGGCGCGCTGGTTGAACCGGCTGGCCTCCATCGCCTCGCGAAGCAGCCGCGCCTCGAAGGTGCGGGTGCGGGCGGCGAAGTCGCCCACCGGTTCGGCCACCGCGACGGGCACCGGCGCCGCACCTGAAACGGCCGCCGCCGCACCCGCCGCCGGCACGACGGCAACGGCAGGTGCCACCGCCATGACCGGGAACGGGTCCAGGATCACCTGCGACAGCGGCTTCTGCGGCGAACCGTTGCGGTAGACGCTGCGCTCCACCACGTTGCGCAACTCGCGCACGTTGCCGGGCCAGTCGTGCCGCTTCAGCGTCGCCATCGCCTCCGGCGCGAAGCCAGCGAACACGTCCCGCCCCAGCTCCCGCGTCATGCGCAGCGCGAAGTGCCCGGCCAGCAGCGGGATGTCCTCCGGCCGCGCCCTGAGCGGCGGCACCGGCACCACGTCGAAGGCGAGCCGGTCCAGCAGGTCGGCGCGGAACCGGTCGGCCCGCACCAGCGCCGGCAGGTCGGCATGCGTCGCCGCCACCACCCGCACGTCCACCTGCTGCGGATCGTTGCCGCCGACCCGCTCGAAGGTGCCGTACTCGATCACCCGGAGCAGCTTCTCCTGCACCGCCATCGACGCGGTGGCGATCTCGTCCAGGAACAGCGTGCCGCCATCGGCCAGCTCGAACCGGCCCGGCCGACGCCGCGTCGCCCCGGTGAAGGCGCCGGCCTCGTGCCCGAACAGCTCGCTGTCCAGCAGCGCCTCGCCCAGCACCGCGCAGTTCAGCTTGATGAACGGCCGGTCCCAGCGCTGCGACAGGAAGGCGAGCCGGGAGGCCACCAGCTCCTTGCCGGTGCCACGCTCGCCGATCACCAGCACCGGACGGTTGAGCGGGGCCGCCTTGGAGATGTGCGCCAGCATCTCCTGGAACGCCGGCGCCTCGCCGATCGGCGTGGTCGACTCCGCGGGCGATGGTGCCGAGCGCGCCAAGGGTTGGTCCTCCGAACCATGCTGGTGCCGAAGCGGCACTGTGGGTCGAAGCACGCCCGGACGCAAGGGACCGAAAAGAACCAGCGTGGTCAACGACTTGGGCACGGACTCCCGAATCCGTCCCGGCTGGCACGGAAGCTGCTCTGACGACACCAAGGGACGAACTGCGTTCCGTCGCCCCGAAACGGAGGCCGCACCGTGAGCATCTTTTCCCGCCTGTCGGACATCGTGAATTCCAACATCAACGCCATCGTCGCCCAGGCGGAGGATCCCCGGAAGATCATCCGCCTCATCATCCAGGAGATGGAGGACACGCTGGTGGAGGTGCGCTCGTCGGCGGTGCAGACCATCGCCGAGCGCAAGGAGGTCGAGCGACGCATCGCCACCCTGTCGCGCGACGAGGCGGAATGGGAGCGCAAGGCCGAGCTCGCCCTGACCCACGGCCGCGACGACCTGGCGCGCGGCGCGCTGCAGGCCCGCACCCACCTGACCAGGACCCGCGAAGGCCTGGAAGCCCAGCACAAGCAGATCGTCGCCGGCCTGTCGCAGCAGAACGACGACATCGCCAAGCTGCAGTCCAAGCTCGCCGACGCCAAGGCGCGCGAACAGGCGCTGCTGTCGCGCGCCTCCATCGCCACCTCGCGGGTGAAGCTGCGCGAGCGCATCTACGACGACCGCATCGGCAACGCGTTCGGCCGCTTCGAGCAGATCGAGCGCAACCTGGACGCCCTGGAAGGCCGCGCCGAATCCTACGACCTCGGCCGTCGCACCCTGGAACAGGAGATCGAGGGGCTGGAAGCGGACGGCGCGGTCGAGACCGAGCTCGCCGCCCTGCGCAACAGGCTGCGCGGGCGCAAGCCGGCACCGGACGGCGGCGCCGCGGACGCGCCGCAGGCCGGCCCGGACGGCGGCCGGTCCTGAGGGGCCGGCCGCCATGGACC
>CAXTOD010000054.1:0-12758 GCA_964245705.1 uncultured Acetobacteraceae bacterium | reverse complement strand
GGCGCTGCGCAGCGCCTTCTGCATGGTCACGAAGTACGGGTTGTTCAGTTCCTGGAAGGTCATGCCGATCTTGATCGGCTCGGCCCGCGCGCCGGTGGCGGCGAGTGCCGCCGCCGCGACGGTTCCGAAGATGATGGACTTGAGCTTGGACATCAAAAACTTCCTCTGCGTTTCATTTTTTCTACGACCACGACATCGACCGGCCGGACGATGCCTGTGCCTCGGCGACTCCGCTGCGATGGCGACGCCGAAATTCCGACGGCGACATCCCGCGATGGAAGCGGAACTGCCGGTTGAAGTTGGACAGGTTATTGAACCCGACACCGAAACAAATATCCGCCACATGCGCGTCGTTGGCAATCAGCATCTCGCAGGCCTTGTTCAGGCGGATGCCGTGCAGGTAGCGCACGAAGCTGGTTCCGGTCTTGCGCTTGAACGCCTTGGAGAACGTACTGGGGCTGTAGCCGCTCAGCGCCGCCAGGTCGGTCTCGCGGAAGTCGGAGGCGGGGTTGGCGGCGATCTGCGCCAGAACGTGATTGAGCGGCTGGCTCAGGTAGACGTCGGGGGTGGCCCTGTAGCCGAGGCCTGCCAGCGGCCTGGGCGCGGGGGCATCCTGGATCAGCGACAGCAGGGCGAAGAACAGCTCGATCCGGCGCGGCCCGGTGGTCGCCAGCATGCGGCGCATGATCGGACGCGCCGCGGCGCCGGTCCCGGTGGAGAACTCCAGGCCGCGGCCGGCGGCTTCCAGCAGCCTGCGCAGGAAGGCGAGTTCCGGGAACAAGGCCATGGCGCTGACCGCGAAGGCCTCGGTGAACTGCAGCACCAGGCAGCGCTCGGCGATCACGGTGTCGGGCGGCACGTCGCTCAGCCAGTTGTGTGGAACGTTCGGCCCGACCAGCACCAGGTTGTCCGGCTCGAACCGGCCGATGTAGTCGCCGACGAAGCTGCGCCCGCTCGTGGTGGTGATCAGGTGCAGCTCGTATTCCGGATGGAAGTGCCAGCGCACGGTCGGATAGGGCAGCCCGTGCGACCAGATCTTGAGACAGGATTCCGTTCCGACGTTCACCAACTCGAGGGCGGGCTGGACGTGCATGGGCCAGTCTCAGCGTGCGGAGGTCCACGAACGGCAGGCGCGTGGGTACGGCCGGACCGGACGGATCCGGCATCCCTGGTCTTGTGGCATCTGGTCGTCTCCCGCACCGCAGCTTCGAATCGTCGAGCCCCGGCGTCATTCTCGTTGACTGGAGACTAGGCGCTCACCGACGCGTGCTCTACTGCTTTCCGGCGCCCGGACCGATACTTTTTTGCCGCTTCAAACGGGATTCTGTCTCAGGAAACGGGATGCCGATGCGGGCAGTCGCTCGGTCAGGGTGTCACCCTCCGGCTCTCGGTGGCCGCCCGGAGCGCCAGGGCGGCGACCCGGCGTCCCCGCGCCGGCAGCAGCAGAGCGGTGGCGGCCGAGACGAGGGCGGCAATGCCCAGCGCATGCAGCCCGGCGGTGGCGGTGCCGAACAGGTGGTCGGCCTCGGTGCGAAGGTTGGGGGCGACGAACCCGCCCAGGTTGCCGATCGCGTTGATCACCGCGAGGCCGCCGGCGGCGCCGGTGCCGGCGAAGTGGTCGGTGGGAAAGGTCCAGAAGATCGCCTGCGAGGCGATGATGCCGGACGCGGCGACGCACAACGCCACGATCGCCACCGCCGGCCGCGAATGCGCCGACACCACGATGCCGCCCGCCACCATCAGCAGGCAGACGAGAAAGAACAGCCGCGGCCGGTTGGCGCGCGCCGCCAGCACCGGCCAGATCGCGGTGAACGCGACCGCGCACAGCCACGGGATCGCCGAGACCAGGCTGACCAGGCCGCCGATCTTCACCCCCAGCAGCGCGCTGACTTGGTCCGGCAGGTAGAACACCACGCCGTAGCTGCCGATCTGCATCAGGAAGTAGATCACCACGAACTGAAGCAGCCGCACGTCGCGCAGCGCCTGGGCGAAGGTGCCGGAGCCTTCCGCGTGCTTGTCGTCCGACTCGCGGACCAGCACCACCGACAGCGCCGCCTTCTCCTCATCCGACAGCCAGGCGACGTCGGCCGGCCGGTCCGGCAGCACGAACAGGGCAAGCACGCCCACCAGCGCCGCCAGCAGCCCCTCGACCAGGAACATCCATTGCCAACCGGCCAAGCCCAGCAGGCCGTCGAAGCCGAGCAGCAGGCCGGAGAACGGGGTGCCCAGGGTGAGCGCCAGCGGGTAGCCGAAATAGAACATCCCCAGCACCCGGCCGCGATGCTCGGGCGGGAACCAGTAGGTCAGGTACAGGATCACCCCGGGAAAGAACCCGGCCTCGGCCAAGCCCAGCAGCAGGCGCAGGGTCACGAACGACCAGTTGCCGGACACGAACATGGTGCAGGCGGCGACGATGCCCCAGCTGATCATGATCCGCCCGAGCCAGAGGCGGGCGCCGACGCGGTGCAGCACCAGGTTGCTCGGCACCTCGAACAGCGCATAGCCGACGAAGAAGATGCCGGCGCCGAGCGCGAACCAGGCGTCGGAGATGCCGACCTGCGCATGCAGCGCCTGCTTGCCCATGCCGACATTGGTGCGGTCGAGAAAGTTCAGCATGTACATCAGGACCAGGAACGGCATCAGCCGGCCCCGGGCCTTGCCGACGGCGCTTGCCAGCGCCCGGCCGCCCGGGGTCTCGGGCACCAGCCCCGAGTCCAGCGGCGCGGCAATGCCGATGATGTCGGCCATGGACGTTTCCCCTTGTGCTGCCCGTTGTGCCGGGCGTTCGGTCAGCCGATCCGGCCGCCCATCTCGTCGTCGACGTGGACGCGGATGATCTCGGCGAACGAGCGTTCCGCCGCGAAGCCGAGCCCCAGCGCCCGCGCCGGGTCGAAGGCGCGCGCCCAGCCCTGGACGATCCGCTCGATCGCCGGATCGGGCTCGCGCCGGATCAGCGCCACCGCCCGGTCGCCTGCCACCTCGCGCAGCGCCTCGATCTGCTCCGCCACCGTGGCCGACAGGCCGGGCATGGCGAGGTTCGGCCGGTCGCCCAGCCGGCGGGTGTCCAGCGTGGCGGCGTGGAGCAGGAAGCCGACCGCGGCGCGCGGGCTGGCGAACCAGTGCCGCAGCGTGTCGGGCACCGGCAGGATCGCCTCCTGCCCGGCCAGCGGCTCGCGGATGATGCCGGAAAAGAAGCCGGACGCGGCGCGGTTCGGCAGGCCCGGGCGCACGCAGATGGTCGGCAGGCGCAGCCCGATGCCGCGGAGGATGCCGCGCCGGCTGTAGTCCGCCAGCAGCAGCTCGCCGATCGCCTTCTGGGTGCCGTAGCTGGTCTGCGGGGTGAGCAGGTAGTCGTCGCCGATCACGTCCGGCATCGGGCCGCCGAACACCGCGTTGGAGGAGGCGAACACCACGCACGGCCGCCAGCCGTCGCCCTGCCCTCCGAGCCGGATCGCGTCGAACAGCGCTCGGGTGCCGTCCAGGTTGACGCGGTAGCCCTTCTCCAGGTCAGCCTCCGCCTCGCCGGACACGACCGCCGCCAGGTGGAAGACCAGGTCGGGACGCAGCGCGGCCAGCCCGGCCGCCGCACCCGGAACCGACAGGTCGACGGCGAGGCAGTCGCAGGCGCCGCCCCAGCCGGCGGGCGTGCCCGGTGCCACCACATCGGCCAGGGTGAGCCGGTCCACCGCCTGGCCGCCCAGGACGGCGTCCCGCGCCAGGCGCTCGGCCAGCTTGCGGCCGATCATGCCGGCGGCGCCGAGGATGAGGATGTGCATGGCGTGCTCCTGGATCGCGGAGTGTTCGTGAACGACGTTCACGGGTTCAGGTGCTTTCCCGCACCGCGAGCCGGCAGCCGACATCCACCCGCGCCGGCCCGGCGGGGTGGCCGGCGACGCGGGCCAGCAGCTTGCGCGCGGCGATCTCGCCGATGTCGCGGCGCGGCGACACGATGGTGGTCAGCGCCGGGGTGGTCAGGGCGCCGATGCCGAACCCGTTGAAGCCGGCGATGGCGATCCGCTTCGGCACCGCGATGCCCTCCCGGGCGGCGCACAGCAGCGCGCCCACCGCCAGGTCGTCGTTGGCGAAGAACAGGGCGTCCAGCTCCGGCGCCTCCCGCAGCACCGCGAGCAGCTCCCGTCCGCCCACCTCCGCGCTGGAGCTGTCGGGGTGCTCGAACGGCGGCCGCCGCTCGAGCCCGGCTTCCGCCAGGGCGCGGTCGAGACCGCGGTAGCGCTGCATGGCGCGGTAGTCCGCTTCCAGCCGCCCGCCGACGAAGCCGATGCGTCGGTAGCCGCGCTCGATCAGGTGGCGGCCCATCATCGCCCCCGCCTTGAGGTGCGACAGCCCGACGTTCATGTCGATCGGCCGGCCCGCCTCCATCACCTCCACCACCGGGCGGCCGCAGCCGCGCAACAGGGCCTCGGTCCGCCCGGCATGGCGCAGCCCGGCGACGATGATCCCGGCCGGCGACCAGCCAAGCAGGGTCGACACCAGCTCGGTCTCGCGCCCGAGGTCGTACTGGGTGTTGCCGAGCAGCAGCTGGTAGCCTTCGGCCTCCAGCACCGTCTGCACGCCCTGGATCACCTCGATGAACACCGCGTTGGACAGCGACGGCACGATCACCGGCACGATCCGGCTGTGCGCGGAGGCGAGCATGCCGGCGACGCGGTTCGGCACGTAGCCGAGTGCCGCCACCGCTTCGGCGATCTGGGCGCGCAGGGAAGCGGACACGCTGTTCGGCGTGTTGATCGCGCGCGAAACCGTGATCGGGGCCACGCCGGCGCGCTCGGCGACGTGCTTGAGGGTCACGGCTCCAGGACGGACGCGGCGATGCAAGGCGTTCTGCTGACCCATCGGGCCGCATCCTAGTCGCCGGCGCCGCCAACCGCCACCGGCTCGCGCAGGACACCGGAACAATCATGGTTGCGCTACCATGATCGGGCGCATAAGGTCGTTCCAAACGCCAGCCATCGGTGTCACGCAAGGTGCGGTGGCAAGAAGCGTGGAATATGCGGGAAGGATGTCCAGGAGCATGGAGAGATGTCGGGTACTGTAGCGCAAGCCGGCTCCGCGCCGAGCGGAACCTACCGGGCGAGCGACATCGTCAAGAGCTACGGCAGCGTTCTCGTGCTCAAGGGCCTGAGCGTGTCGCTGCATCCGGGCCGCATCCACACCACCATGGGCGAGAATGGTGCTGGCAAGTCGACCCTGTTCAAGGTGATGGCCGGCCTGGTGCAGCCGCACGGGGGCACGCTGCATCTCGACGGCGTGCCGTTGGTGCTGTCCTCGCCGCACGAGGCGCACGTGCACGGCATCTACCTGGTGCCGCAGGAGCCGGCGCTAATGCCGGAGCTGACGGTGGCGGAAACCATGTTCGTGGGCCAGCTTCCGACCACGGGACAGTTCTGGCGTCGGATCGACTGGGCCACCATGCGGGCGCGCGCGCAGGACGCGCTGCACGCACTCGGCCTCGACATCGACGTGAACGCGCAGTCGCGTCGCCTGTCAATCGCGCAGCAGCAGCAGGTGGAATGCGCCAAAGCGCTGCTGCGCGGCTGCCGGGTGATCCTGTTCGACGAGCCCACCTCGCCGCTCACCACGCACGAGGTCGACCGGCTGTTCTCTACCATGCGCCGGCTGCGCGGCGAAGGCTACACACTGGCCTTCATCAGCCATCGCATGGACGAGGTGCTGGACATTTCCGACGACATCAGCGTGCTTCGCGACGGCGCGCTGGTGGACAGCGTGGAGCGGCCCGAGTTCGACCGCACCCGCCTGCTGTCGCAGATGGTCGGGCGCGAGATGCGCACCATTCCCCGGCGCACGTGGTCGTCGGCGACGACCGAGGCGGTGCTGACGGTCGACGGGCTGGCGCACGCGCCCTCGTTCGCGGAGATCGGCTTCACCCTGCACCGCGGCGAGATCCTGGGGCTGGCCGGCCTGGTCGGCGCCGGCCGCACCGAGATCGCCGAGACCATCTTCGGGCTGCGCCGCTGCGACGCCGGCCGCGTGGTGCTGGACGGCGCGCCGATCACCGGCCTGCCGACGCACGAGATCATACGCAAGGGCCTGGTCTACGCCCCGGAAGACCGCGCACGCCACGGCGCGGTGCTGCCGATGACGATCGCGCAGAACGTGTCCGCCGGGCTGATCGAGCGGGTGCGCCAGCGCTGGGGGCTGATGGACCGAGACGACGAGGACCGGATCGGCGCGGAAGCCGTATCGCAGTACCGCGTGCGCTGCGCCGGCACCGACCAGACCCTGCGCGAGCTGTCCGGCGGCAACCAGCAGAAGGTGGTGTTCGGCAAGTGGATGGGGCTGTCGCCGGCGGTGGCGATCCTGGACGAGCCGACGCGCGGGGTGGACGTCGGCGCCAAGGACGAGATCTACGAGCTGATCGAGGCGCGCGCGAAGGCCGGCACGGCGATCCTGGTGATCTCGTCCGAGATGGAGGAGCTGGTGCGGCTGTGCGACCGCATCCTGTCGATCTACGAGGGGCGGATCGTCGCAGAGCTGCGCGGCGACGGGATCACGCCCGAGCGCCTCGGCCGCTCCTACCTGAGCCATGCCGGGCTCGGAGCCGCGGCATGAGCGCGCCGGCGCTGCAGGCGGCCCCGGCCCTGCCCGTTCGGCCGCGGCCGGCCAGGGGGGCCGCGTGGCTGCGACGCGACCTGCGCGAGATCGCGCTGGTCGCGGTGACGATCGCCACCGTGCTGCTGGTCGGCGCCTTCCATCCCGACTTCATGTCGCTGCAGAACCTCCGCTTCATGATGCTGGGCTGCGTCGTGCTGTCGCTGCTGTCGCTCGGCCAGACGCTGGTGATCGCGACGCGCGGCATCGACCTATCGGTCGCCCCCGTGCTGGGGCTGAGCGCCATGGTGACCGGGCTGATGGCGCAGACCGGCGGCCTGCCGCTGTACGGGGCGTTCGCGATCGCGCTGGCGATCGGGCTGGTGCTGGGCACGCTGAACGGTTTGCTGGTGGCCAAGCTGGCGATCCCGCCGATCATCACCACGCTCGGCACCTACAGCCTGTACAGCGGCCTGATCTTCCTCTACTCCGACGGCACCCAGGTAGATTCCGTGCCGCACGCCTATGCGACGCTGGGCAACGGCGTGGTGGCGAGCGTGCTGCCGGTGCCGATCCCGGTGCTGGTGCTCGGGATCGTGCTGCTGCTGATGTGGTTCATCATCGGCCACACCCGGTTCGGCCGCGCGGTGCTGGCGATCGGCAACAACCAAGCTGCCGCCTACAACGCCGGCATCCCGGTCACGATCACCCAGGTGGGCGCCTACACCATTTCCGGGGTGCTGGCCGCCCTCGCCGGGCTGATGTTCCTGTCCTACACCGGCTCGGCCACGGTCACGACCGGCACGGGCGACCACATGGAGCTGCAGTCGATCGCGGTCGCCCTGATCGGCGGCACCGCGATCGCCGGCGGCCGCGGCAACGCGCTCGGCACCGTGCTGGGCTCGCTGTTCCTGAGCGTGATCCTGACCGCGCTGGTGTTCGTGCACGTGCCGCCGATCTGGTACTCCGCCGGCGAGGGCGTGATGATCCTGCTCGCCGTCACCGCAGGCAGCGGAGCACGGACATGAGCGGCGGACGCAACGAGGTGACGGCGCGCCGCGGCGTAGCGCGTCGCCTGCCGCTGGGCAACTGGGAGCGCGCGCTTCTCCTGCTGCTGGTGCTGCTGACCGCGGGGCTGATCGGCGGCGTACCCGGCTTCTATCCAGGCTTCGGCGACTTCCTGGCGTTGTCGGAGAACTTCCTGCCGTTCGGGCTGGTGGCGCTGGGCCTGACCACCGTGATCCTGACCGGCGGCATCGACCTGTCAGTTGGCACCACCGCCAGCCTGGCGGCGATCGTGATGGCGGAGCTGTGGAGCGGGCTGCACCTGTCGATCTGGATCGCCACCGTGCTCGGCGTGTTGTCCGGCGCCGTGCTCGGCCTCCTGAACGGGCTGATCATCACCCGGCTGCGCACCGAGCCGCTGATCGCGACGCTCGCCACCAGCTTCATCTACGGCAGCATCGCCACCGCGCTGGCCGGCGACAACCCGCCATCCGGGTTTCCCGACAGCTTCAACCGGCTGGGCACCGGCGCGATCGGCGGCATCCTGCCCTACCAGATCGTGCTGTTCGGGGTGCTGGCGGCGTTGTTCTCGGCGCTGATCTCGCGCTCGGCGTTCGGCCGCAAGGTGGTGATGATCGGTTACAACACCGAGGCGGCGCGCTACGCCGGCCTGCGCGTCGACCGCATCGTCACCCTGTCCTACGTGATCAGCGGCACCACCGCGGCGCTGGCCGGGATCGTGCTGGCCGCGTACTACAGCGCGGTGCGTCCGGACATGGGCAGCATCCTGCTGCTGAGCACCATCACCACGGTGGTGCTTGGCGGCGTCAGCATCTTTGGAGGCGACGGCAGCATCGCCGGCGTGGTGATCGCGGTGCTGCTGCTCGGCATGCTGCGGCAGGGCATGCTGATCGCCGGGTTCTCCGACATGGTGACCACCATGGTGACCGGCGCGATCCTGCTCGGCGCGATCGCGCTGAAGAACCTGTTCGCCGGCCGGGGCACCGGCCTGGCAACGCTGCTGCGGCGGCTGCGCCTCCGCCCGGCCGCGACGACCTGAGCCTGCAAGAAACCATCCAAAGGAAACGGACTTCTCCATGACCCAAACGATCATTCGCGGCGCCAGATCCCTCCGCGCCGCCGCCGCAGCACTGCCGCTCCTGCTCGGTACGGCGCTCGCCGGCCACGCCGCCGACATCGACACCGCCAAGCCGATCAAGGTGGCGATGGTGCCCAAGCTGGTGGGGCTGTCGGTGTTCAAGGCCAACGAGCAGGGCGCGCAGACCGCGGCCAAGGCGCTCAACATCGACTTCCTCTACACCGGCCCGGTCACCGCATCGGCGCAGGGCCAGGTGGACGTGTTCAACAGCCTGATCGCCCGCCGCTTCAACGTCATCACCACCACCTCCAACAACCCGACGCAGCTGGCCCCGGCGCTGCGACGCGCGCGCAAGCAGGGCATCAAGGTGGTGTCCTACGACAGCGACGTGTCGCCCGACGCGCGCGACTTCTTCATCCAGAACACCGACTACGCCGCGTTCGGCAAGGCGCTGGTGGAGTCGGTGGCGAAGTACACCGGTCCGAACGCCAAGATCGCGATCCTGTCCTCAACCCCCGACGCGACGATCCAGAACGAGTGGATCAAGGCGCTGACCGCCTACATGAAGGCGACCTATCCGAAGATGCAGATCGTCACCACCCAGTACGGCCAGTCCAGCCCGTCGCAGTCGCTGACCGCCGGCCTCAACATCCTGCAGGCGAATCCCGACGTCACCGGCATCATCGCCCCCGACGGCGCTGCCGAGGTGGGTGCGGCTGCCGCGGTGGAGAAGCTCGGACGCACCGGCAAGGTGGCGGTCGGCGGCTGCAGCGATCCGGACTCGATCCGCCAGTACGTGAAGTCCGGCATCATCAAGGAAAGCCCGCTCTGGGACGAGGTGAAGGAAGGCGAGCTGGTGATGTACGTGGCGAGGCTGGCGGCCAACAACGCGATCCAGCGCAACGGCACCTTCACCGCCGGCGACCTCGGCAGCTTCACCGCCAAGGACGGGGTGATCGTGTTCAGCACGCCGCTGATCTTCAACGCCGGCAACATCGACCAGTACAAGTTCTGACCAGCTTCCAAGGACACATCGCATGACGCGCATCCTCTTCACCGGCGGCAGCGGCAAGGCCGGTCGGCACGTGGTGCAGTACCTGCTCGACCAGGGCTACGACATCCTCAACATCGACACCAAGCCGCTGCACAACCCCAAGGTCCGGACCCTGATCACCGACATCACCGATGCCGGACAGGTGTTCAACGCGTTCTCCACCTATACCGGCCTGCACGAGTTCGACGAGGACCTGAGCCCGTCGAAGATCGACGCGGTGGTGCACTTCGCAGCGATCCCGCGCATCATGCTGACCCCGGACAACGAGGTGTACCGGATCAACGTGATGGGCACCTACAACGTGCTCGACGCGGCGACCAAGCTCGGCATCAGGAAGGTGATCATCGCGTCCAGCGAGACCACCTACGGCATCGTGTTCGCGCACGGCCATCGCAACCCGGAATACTTCCCGCTCGACGAGGAGTACCCGGTGAAGCCGATGGACAGCTACGCCACGTCGAAGATCTGCAACGAGCGCACCGCGGAAGCGTTCGCGCTGCGCACCGGCACCGACATCTACGCCCTGCGCATCGGCAACGTGATCGAGCCGGACGAGTACGCGCTGTTCCCGGGCTGGTTCGCCAAGCCCGGCTTCCGCAAGCGGATCGCCTGGAGCTACATCGACGCGCGCGACCTGGGCGAGATCGTCCGGCTCGGGGTCGAGACCGACGGCCTGGGCTACCAGGTGTTCAACGCGGTCAACGACCATTCCTCGTCGGACCTGCCGACGGCGGAGCTGCTGCGCCGCTTCTATCCGGACGTGCCCGTGCGCGGCGAGATGGGCGAGTTCGAGAGCCTGCTGTCGAACAAGAAGGCGCGCGAGATGCTCGGCTTCCGCGAGAACCACAACTGGCGCTCCTACGTGAAGACCGAGGCCTGATCACCCACCGCCTGAACCAAGGAGTGCCTTCATGACGACACAACGAACCGTGGTGGCGGTGCATACCGGACCGGTGACGGTGGCACCCTTGAACGCGCTGGCGCCGGAGCTGATCCCCGGCGTGCGGCTGGTCAACCTAGTCGACGACAGCCTGCTGAAGGATACGATGGCGGCGGGCCGTGTGACCCCCGCCGTCACCCGGCGCCTCGCCCAATACATGACCATCGGGCAGGAGATGGGCGCCGACATGATCCTCAACTGCTGCTCGTCGGTGGGCGAGGCGGCGGAGGTGGCGGCACAGCTGCTCGACGTGCCGATGCTCAAGATCGATATGGCGATGGCGGAGGAGGCCGTCAGACGCGCCAGCCGGATCGGCGTCGCGGCCACCGTGCAGACCACGCTCGACCCGACCGCGCGGCTGATCGAGCGCACCGCCGAGCGCGAAGGCAAGGCCATCCAGGTGTCCAAGCGCCTGTGCGCCGGCGCGTTTGAGGCGCTGCTGGCCGGCGACAGCGCCCGGCACGACGCCATCGTGTCGCGCGAGCTGGTGGCGCTGGCGGCCGAGGTCGACCTCATTGTGCTGGCGCAGGTCTCCATGGGCCGCGTCGCCGACGGGCTCGGCGACGCCGTCGCCATCCCGGTGCTAACCAGCCCGCGGCTGGGGATGGAGCGGCTGGCGGAGCGGCTGGCGCTGCTGGACGAGCCGGCGCGCGACGCCGCCTGAAACGGTCAGGACTCGTGCACTTGCGCCGAAGCGTGCTGTCCGTCCCCGTCGGCGACGTCGGGCAGGTGGAAGTGCTGCACCAGGTCCTGCACCTGCGCCTGCGTCAGCAGCCGCGGGTTCAGGCCGCGCAGCAGCAGATACAGCCGTGCGGTCTCCTCCAGCTCCTCGGTGGCGTTGACCGCGGCCTCCAGCGTGGTGCCGGTCACCACCGGGCCGTGGTTGGCCAGCAGCACCGCGGCGTGTCGTCCGCCCAGCGCGCGTATGGCGCCGGCGACCGCCGGGTCGCCCGGACGGTAGTACGGCACCAGCGCGGTGCGGCCGACCCGCATCACCGAGTACGCGGTCAGCGGCGGCAGCACCGAGGCGGGGTCGATCTCCGGCAGCATGGACACGGCGACGGAATGGGTGGAATGCAGGTGCACGATCGCTCCTGCCCCGTTCCGCGTCTCGTAGAGCGCCTGGTGCAGCGGGATTTCCTTGGTCGGCGCGTCGCCGGACAGCACGCGTCCCGACGGGTCGAGCCGCGTCAGTCGGGCCGGGTCGAGGAAGCCGAGCGAGGATTCGGTCGGCGTGGTGAGCAGTCCGCCATCCTCCAGGCGGATGCTGATGTTGCCCGATGACCCGTGCGTCAGGCCGCGTTCGAACAGCGAGCGGGCGAACAGGCAGATCTGCTCGCGCAGCCTCGTCTCGTCCATGATCCCGTTCCCTACCGTGCGCGGGCGGCCGGGCGGCGCCCTCTTCATCCGCCGTCCGATCCGGCCCATCCTGGCCTCGGGTGGGCAGGCGGGCAAGGCGCCCGGCGGGTCCGGCGCATCGTGCAAGGAGCAGCCATGAGCGGGCAGGACACGACGATGCGGTGCGCGGTGATCGGCCTGGGCTCGATGGGCGGCGGGATGGCGACGTCGCTGTTGCGTGCCGGCTTCGCCGTGGCCGGTTACGACGTCAACCCCGCGGCCCGCGACCGGTTCGCGAAGGAGGGGGTGCGGATCGGCGCCACCCCGGCGGAGGCCTCGGCCGAGGCCGACTGCGTGATCGCGGTGGTGGTGAACGCCGACCAGACCGAGGCGGTGCTGTTCGGGGACGATGGCTGTGCGGCGCGCATGAAGCCGGGCGCGGTGTTCGTGTCCTCGGCCACCATGGCGCCGGACCGCGCGCGGGCGCTGTCGGCCAGGCTGGAGGCGACCGGCCGGCATTATCTCGACGCGCCGATGAGCGGCGGGTCGACGCGGGCCGCGGACGGGCAGCTCACCATGCTGGCCTCGGGCAGCCCGGCCGCCTTTGCCGCCGCGCGGCCGGCACTCGAGGCGATGACCGCGACGCTCTACGAGCTGGGCGACGAGGCGGGGCTGGGAGCCGCGTTCAAGATGGTCAACCAGCTGCTGGCCGGCGTGCACATCGCCGCCGCCTGCGAGGCGATCGCGTTCGC
>CAXTOD010000053.1:11270-12771 GCA_964245705.1 uncultured Acetobacteraceae bacterium | reverse complement strand
CGCCGGACCAGGACGCGGCCGGCTGCGGCGGCCGCCAGCGCAGCGCGCCCAGCGGGGCTGCCGCGTAGGGAATGCCCTGGAACATCTCCACCGCGCCGTCGTCGACGACCCGCCCTGCGACAACGCCGGCCTGCGTCCGCACCAGCGCCCTACCTGCCGGCGGCGGAGCCGGACATGCCGGATCGGGAAGGCCCAGGCATAGCAGCCACCCCAGCACCATGCCCGGCGACAGCCGGAGCCGATGCAGGCGGGCGGAGAGGCTGGAACGGATCATGCGCGGGACCCTGGCAGCCGACGGTGCCGGACGGGTGGAACGGACGGCGGAACCGGCCCGGCCGGCTCCCCCTGACGATGCCGACAACGGTTGCCGGACGGGAAAAGGTTGCAAGGCACGCGCCACGAGCGTCTGGACCTCGAGCCCGTGGATGGAACCCGGATCCCCTTCCACGGCCGGTCCGTCGCGCCCCGGGCAAGCCGGGCGCCGTTTTTGCCGCTGTCCGGTCCCCGCTGCCCGCGGGCATGATGCGGCACCATGACCGGCCGATCCCGATGCTGACCACCCTTGTCGCCCTGCTGCTGGCCGGCGTGCTGGCGGTGCCCTTGTCGCGTCGGGCCGGGTTCGGCAGCGTGCTCGGCTACCTCCTCGGCGGGGTGGCGATCGGCCCGTCCGCGCTGGGCCTGGTGTCGAACATTTCCCAGGTCGAGGCGGTCTCAGAGCTCGGCGTGGTGATGCTGCTGTTCCTGATCGGGCTCGAGCTGCGCCCCGCGCGGCTGTGGACCATGCGCCGCGCGGTGTTCGGGCTCGGGCTCGCGCATCTGGGCCTGAGTGCGGCGGCGCTGGCGCTTCTGATCCACGCCTTTGCCGGCCTCGGCTGGAACGCCTGCGTGGCCCTCGGGCTGGGGCTCGCCTTGTCCTCCACCGCAATTGTGGTGCCGATGCTGGCGGAGCGGCAGCTGCTGGACAACGCCCCCGGCCGCGACGGCTTCGCCGTGCTGCTGTTCCAGGACCTGTCCTTCATCCCGCTGGTGGCGCTGGTGCCGCTGCTGGCGGACGGGCACGCCCGCCACCTGGGCGACCAGCTGTCGGGCCACCTCCCGTGGCGCGGCGTCGGGCTGGCGCTCCTGGCGATCGGCGCGATCCTGCTCGGCGGCCTGGTGCTGCTGCCGCGGCTGTTCCGCCTGCTCGGCGGCGCGCGCACGCCGGAAGTGTTCACCGCCACGGCGCTGCTGATCGTGGTCGGGACCGCGTGGCTGGCGCAGGCGGTGGGACTGTCGATGTCGCTCGGCGCGTTCCTGGCCGGGGTGCTTCTGTCCAACTCGGAATACCGGCACGAGCTGCAGGCCGACATCCAGCCGTTCGAGGGCCTGCTGCTGGGGTTCTTCTTCCTGTCGGTCGGCGTCGGCGCCCGGCTCGACCTGCTGGCGGCCGATCCCGGCGCGATCGCGGCGTCGGTGGCGGCGCTGCTCGCGGTGAAGGGCGCGATCGGCTACGCGCTGGGAT
>CAXTOD010000053.1:0-11260 GCA_964245705.1 uncultured Acetobacteraceae bacterium | reverse complement strand
GGCCCGAGGCCACGACCACGCGGCGGCGCTGCGCTTCGGCCTGGCCCTGCCGCAGGGCAGCGAGTTCAGCTTCGTGCTGTTCGCCGCTGCGACCGCCGCCGGCAGCCTGTCCCGCAGCGTGGCCGGCGAGGCCACCCTGGTGATCGCGCTGTCGATGGCCGCGACCCCGATCGTGTTCGCGCTGTCTGAATGGTGGCTCGCCCGGCGCGCGGTCCCGGCCCCGGCGCCGGCCTACGACGCCGTTCCCGAACAGGACGCCCCGGTGATCATCTGCGGCTTCGGGCGCATGGGCCAGATCGTCGGGCGCGTGCTGCGCATGCAGGACATCCGCTACACCGCGCTGGAACAGGACCCGACCCAGGTCGACGTGATCCGGCGGTTCGGCAACAAGGTGTACTACGGCGACCCGGGACGGGCCGACCTGCTCCGCGCGGCGGGTGCCGACACCGCCCGGCTGCTGGTGGTGGCGCTGTCCGACCCGGAGGACGTGCTGCGCGTGGTCGACGTCGCCCGGCGCAACTTCCCCGGGCTCCGCATCGTGGCGCGCGCCCGCAACCGCCGCCACGCCCACCTGCTGATGGAGCGCGAGGTCGGGCTAATCGTGCGGGAAACCTTCCATTCCGCGCTGCGCATGACCGAGATGGCGCTGCGCGAGCTGGGACGGGACGAGGCCGGGATCAGGCGCACCCTGGACGCCTTCACCCGCATGGACGAGCAGGCGCTGCTGGAAACCATGGCGGTCCGCGACGACGAGACCGCGCTGATCCAGAGCACGCGCCAGCTCAACGAGGAGCTGTCGACGCTGTTCAGCCGCGACCGTCCGGCGGCTGCGAAGGAGGACCGGCGGGCTGCCTCGCGATCATGATGTCGGGCGACACCTCGCCGAGACCGGTCAGCCCGAGCAGCGCCAGGTCGACGTCGACCTCCTTGGCCAGCAGCCGGATCGCGTGCGCCACCCCGTCGGCGCCGGCCAGCGCGGCCGCGAACAGGAACGGCCGGCCGACCAGCACCGCGTCCGCGCCCAGTGCCAGCCCCTTCAGGATGTCGGTGCCGCGCCGGAACCCGCTATCGGCCAGCACGGTCATCCCGCCGGCTTCCGCCCTGATGCCGGCCAGCACCTCCATCGGCGACGCCGCCGTGTCGAGCTGACGGCCGCCGTGGTTGGACACCACGATCCCGTCCGCGCCGGCATCCCGGGCGATCCGGGCGTCCTCCTTCGACAGGATGCCCTTGAGCACGAACGGCCCCTGCCAGTGGCGCCGGATCAGCTCGGCCTGCCGCCAGGAGAACGCGGCGTGGCCGGTGACCGCGCTGAGCTTCCTGGAGAAGATGGTCGGGTGGTCGCGCGGCTCGATGTTGCTGATCGACGGGATGCCGCGCCGGAGCAGGGTGCGCGCCGCGGTGGCGGCACTCCAGCGCGGATGCAGAACGCCGTCCACCGCCAGCCGGGGGGTCAGGCGGAGCGGCATGGTGTAGCCGCTGCGTATGTTGTTCTCCCGGTTGGATCCGACCGGCACGTCCACGGTGAGCACGAACACGCGCAGGCCCGCCACCGCCACCCGCTCGCACATCTCGCGGATGTTCCGGGCGTCCGGCTGCTGGTAGGCGGCGAACCAGGCATGCGGGTTGGTGCGGCCGATCTCCTCCATCGGCGTGATGGAGTTGGCGCTCAGGATGAACGGGATGTTGGCGTCCCGCGCCGCCTCCGCCATGCGGTTGTCGGCGTCGTAGCCGACCACGGCGGACGCGCCCATGGGCGCGATCGCGAACGGGCTGGCGTAGCGGTGCCCGAACAGCGTCACCCCCTGGTCGCGCCGCGACACGTCGCGCAGGATCCGGGTGACCAGGTGCCAGTTCGCGAACACGTCACGGTTGTTGCGGGTGGCGCCGCCGGATTCCGAGCCGCCCGACACGTAGCCGTACACCGCGCGCGGCAGGCGGCGCCGCACCAGACGCTCGAAGTCGTCGAGGTTCAGGACGTGCCGGAGCAGCCGCCGGTGACGCTGCGGCCGCCTGCGCCCGCCGGCCTCCGACGGGACCAGGACCGAATCGGCTGCTGCGGCGTGCGAGGACATCGAGGGGACTACTCCGGCTGGTGTTGGGGATGGGAACGAAGCCGCCACGGCGCCTGGCATCTTCACGCTCCAGGCGGGAACAGCACGGCCTTGATGCCGCGGCGCTGCCAGGCGTTCTCCAGCGCGCGGTCCCAGTGCTCCAGCGCGAACTCGTCGCTGACGATCCGGTCCACCCTGACCTGCCCGGTTTCCAGATAGGCCAGCGCGCGGCCGAAATCGTGGATCTGGGCGAACGAGCCCTTGATGGTGATCTCGTTGCGGAACACGTCGAACGGGTTGACCGGGAACGTCGCCCCTTCCGGATAAACGCCGTAGACCAGCACCTCGCCGCCGCGGCGGACCTGCCGCACCGCCTCGGCGCACATTGCCGGCGCCTCGGTGGCCTCCACCACGTAGTCGAACCCGTTGGGGCTGATGTCGCGCAGCGCCCGGCGATGCGCCTCCGGGTCGTTGCGGTCCACTGCCACCACCCGGTCCGCGGACAGCTGCTCCGCCAGGTCGAGCTTCGGTCCGGCGGGTGACGCCACGGTCAGGCGCGTGGCGCCGTTGCGCTTGAGCAGCTGCGCCAGCACCTGCCCGGTCGGGCCGGCGCCGAACATCAGCACCTCCGCGCCCGGCTTCGCCGCCAGCACGTCCATGCCGTGCACGGCGCAGGCGGTCGGCTCCACCATGAACGCCTCGCGCCAGGGCAGGCCGGACAGGCCGAAGACGTCGGTGGCCTTGACGCGGAGGAACTCGGCGAAGCCGCCATTCATCTGGATGCCGTAGGCTTCCATGTTCTCGCAGTGCAGGAACTGGCCGCGCCGGCATTGGAAGCAGTGCCCGCAGGCGCGGTTGCAGTTGGCGACCACGCGGTCGCCCGGCCGCCAGTCCGTCACCGCGGCCCCGACGGCGGCGACCTCGCCAGCGAACTCGTGCCCGGGGATCAGGGGAAAGCGGGGCCCGAACTCGCCCTCGTGGATGTGCAGGTCCGTGCCGCACAGCCCGCAGGCCTTGACGCGGATGAGCACGTCGTCCTCCAGGATCGCGGGTTCGGACACGTCGCGATAGCTGAACGAGCGCGGGGCGTCGTAGACGATGGCCTTCATTGCGGGGCTGCTCCTGGGGCCTGTTCCTTATGCCGGAGACGCGCCGGGAGGGAACCGCATGTTGTCGCTCCCGGCTGTAGGGCGTAATCCTGTAGGACAGGTCGGGATGGCCCCCTGTTCCCGCCCCGTGGCCGCCGACCGCCGATGGAGGAGAAGATCATGCAGTATCGCACGCTGGGACGATCCGGGCTGAAGGTTTCGGTGCTCACCCTGGGCACCATGACGTTTGGCGGCACCGGCCCGTTCGCCAAGGTGGGCAACACCGACCTCGCCGGCGCCAGGCGGCAGATCGACCTGTGCCTGGACGCCGGCGTGAACCTCATCGACACCGCCGACATCTATTCCACCGGCCTGTCGGAGCAGATCGTCGGCGAGGCGATCGAGGGCAAGCGCGACGACGTGCTGGTCGCAACCAAGGCGCGGTTCCCGATGGCCGGGGGCCCGAACGACGCCGGCTCGTCGCGCCACCACCTGATCCGCGCCTGCGAGGCGAGCCTGAAGCGGCTGCGCACCGACTACGTCGACCTGTACCAGCTGCACGAGCGCGACGGGATCACGCCCCTGGAGGAGACCATGGAGGCGCTCGACCACCTCGTGCGCTCCGGCAAGGTGCGCTACGTCGGCGTGTCGAACTTCTCCGCCTGGCACTTGATGAAGGCGATCGGCATCACCGAGCGCCACCACCTGGTCCGGCCGATCAGCCAGCAGATCCACTACACCCTGCAGGCGCGCGAGGTGGAGTACGAGCTGGTCCCGGCGTCGCTCGACCAGGGCGTGGGCATCATGGTGTGGAGCCCGCTCGCCGGCGGCCTGCTGTCCGGCAAGCACCGGCGCGGCCAGGCGACTCCGGAAGGCACCCGCCAGCTGGCACAGTGGACCGAGCCGCCGGTGCGCGACACCGACGCGCTGTACGACATCGTCGAGGCCCTGGTCGCGGTGGCCGAGGCGCACGGGGTGTCGGCGGCGCAGGTGGCGCTGGCCTGGCTGCTGACGCGGCCTGCGGTGAGCACGGTGGTGGTCGGCGCCCGTACCGACGAGCAGCTGGCCGACAACCTCAGGTCGGTCGACCTCCTGCTGACCCCGCAGGAGATCGCCACCCTGGAGGAGGTCAGCCGGCCGCCGCTGCTCTACCCCTACTGGCACCAGTCCAACACCGCCTCGGACCGGCTGTCCGAGGAGGACCTGACGCTGCTCCGCCCGCACCTGAAGGGGTGAGGCCGGGCTGACGGCATGGGCGGTCCGGCGCGCGCTTGACCGCCCGCGGAGCGGGCTCCACGCTTCGCGGGTGTCCATGATCGGAGCCGCCATGCGCCCCAGACGCGCCCTGTCCGTCTTTTTCGGCACGGTTGCCGCGATCCTGGGCGGAGCGGCCGGCGCGGTGGTGCCGGAGCGGGCACCGGTGGCGGCGGTGCACCCGGTCACCGACGACTATTTCGGCACCCGCATCACCGATCCGTATCGCTGGATGGAGGCGGAGCCCAGGCCGCAGTTCCCCGACTACCTCCATGCCGAGAACGACCACGCCCGGGCGGTGCTGGCGCGCATCCCGGGGCGCGACGCGCTGGCGCGCGAGGAGGGCGCGGTCAGCGGGCTGGCCGCGCGGGTGCGCACGGTGCAGCTCGCCGGCGGCCGCATGTTCTTCCTCAGGCGCGAGGCCGGCGCGCAGATCGACCGGCTGGTGACGGCCGACGCGGCCGGGCACGAGACGGTGCTGGTCGACCCGTCCTCGCTCGGCACCAACGGCAGGCACGCCGAGATCGACCAGTTCGCGCCCTCGATGGACGGCAGCCTGGTGGCCTACGGCGTGTCGGTCGGCGGCTCGGAGAACAGCACCCTGCACGTGATCGAGACCGCGACGAGGGTGGTCCGGCCCGACACCATCGATCGCGCGCAGTTCGCCGGCGTATCGTGGGCGCCGGACGGCCGGAGCTTCTTCTTCGCCCGGCTGCCGGCCTCCTCCGCCACCGCGCCGCCGGACCAGCAGTACGCGCACATGCAGGTGTACCGCCACGTGCTGGGGCAGGATCCGTCCCGTGACGTGTCGGTGCTGGACTCCGACCACCTGCCGTTCCCGTTCCACGCCGCCGCGGTGTTCCCGTCGATCGCGGTGACGGAAGGCTCGGACTACGCGCTGGCCGGTATCTCGGACGGGGTGTCGCCGGAGATGACGCTGTATGCGGCGCCGTTGTCCGGGCTCCTGGCCGGACATGCGGACTGGAAACAGGTGGCGGCGCAGTCGGATGGGGTGGTGGGCGTGGCGGTGCGCGGCGACCGGATCGACCTGATGACGCATGACGGCGCGCCGCGCCTGAAAGCCGTCGAGACAACCCTCGCAGCGCCCGACCTTGCTCATGCCACCATGGTGGTGCCGGAAGGGGATGGCGTGCTGACCGCGATCGCCGCCGCCAGGGACGGCCTATACTACGCGACCCGCGACGGTGCCGTGTTCTCGCTGCACCGGCTGGGCGAAGGGGCGGTCCGGGCGGAAGCGATCCCGCTGCCCTTCAACGGCACCATCGCCCCGGACGAGGACGGAACCGGCGGCCTGGTCACCGACCCGGTGCGTCCGGGCGCGCTGGTCGGCCTGGAATCCTGGGTCCGGCCGCATGTCTGGCTGCGCTACGACCCGGCGGCCCGCATCCTCGCCGACACCCACATCCTGCCTCCCTTCCCGCGCGACCTGTCCGGCTACGAATCGGTCGAGACCTTCGCCACCGCCTCCGACGGCACCCGCATCCCGCTGTCGATCGTGACGAAGAAAGGTCTGCCGCATGACGGGCACCGCCCGACCTACTTGGTCGGCTACGGCGCCTACGGCATCTCCTACGACCCGTCCTTCTCGCCCGGTTTCCTGCCCTGGCTGGATCGCGGCGGCGTGTATGCGGTGGCGCACGTGCGCGGCGGCGGCGAGGGCGGCCAGGTCTGGCACGACGCCGGCAAGATCGCCACCAAGCAGAACACCATCCACGACTTCGTCGCGGCGGCCGAGGCGCTGATCGCGGAGGGCTATACGGACCGGGAGCACCTGGGCGGGGAAGGCACCAGCGCCGGCGGCATCCTGATCGGCGGCGCCATTACGGAGCGCCCGGACCTGTTCCGCGCCGCCCTGATCCGGGTCGGCGCCACCAACACCATACGCGAGGAGTACACCGCCGGCGGCCCCGCCAACATCCCGGAGTTCGGGACCGTCAAGGACCGCGCGCAGTTCCCGTCCATGCTGGCGATGGACGCGTACAACCACGTCCGCAAGGGCGTCGCCTACCCGGCGGTGCTGCTGACCGGCGGCGCCGACGACCCGCGGGTGACGGTGTGGATCCCGGCCAAGATGACGGCCAAGCTGCAGGCCGACACCGCGAGCCGCCGCCCGGTGCTGTTCCGCGTCGAGTTCGACGCCGGCCACGGCATCGGCTCCACTCGCAAGCAGCGCGACGACGAGACCGCGGACGAGTTCGCCTTCCTGCTGTGGCAGTTCGGCGAGAAGGGGTTCCAGCCGGCGAACTGAGCCCGCCGGACGCTTGACGGAGCCGCCCGAACGGGCGGATGACAGCCGCATGACCGGGGTGCCCGCCGACGCGGGCTGAGATCAAACCCGTCGAACCTGATCTGGGTCATTCCAGCGAAGGGAGGCATGCCCGATGCGCCAGTTCCATGCGCGCGCCCTCGTGACCGGGGTCCTGTTCCTCGGCGCGCTGCCGGCCTCCGCCCAGGAGGACATCACCGTTCTCGGCCGCGCCGGCGCCGACACCGCCAACGGCCCGGTCGGCGGCCAGCCCGGCGGCGGCCTGATCCGCGACGAGACCGCGATCAAGTCGGTCAGCACCGTGTCGTCGGACTTCCTGCGCCGCGCGGCACCCACCGAGAACGCCTACCAGCTCGTGTCGCTGCTGCCCGGCGCCACCGTCGCCCAGGCCGACCCGCTCGGCCTGTCCGCGGAAAGCGACCTGTCCCTGCGCGGCCTCGGCTCGGACGAGATCGGCTACGTGCTGGAAGGCATGCCGCTGAACGACATCGCCTACTACACCGGCTATCCCGGGCAGTTCGCCGACACCGAGAACATCGAGCGGATCAGCCTGTCGCAGGGCACCGACGACCTCGACACGCCGGTGATCAACGCGGCCGGCGGCCTGCTGTCGCTCAGCTTGCGCGATCCGGCGGCGCATGAGGGCGTGTTCGCCGACGTCGCCTACGGCTCCTACCACACCAACAAGGACTTCATCCGGCTCGACACCGGCGCGCTGGGCGGCAGCGGGATGCGCGGCTTCGTATCCTATTCGCAGGAAACCACCGACAACTGGCGCGGCTCCGGCCACGACAACCGCCAGCACGTCGACGTCAAGCTGGTGCGGGACTGGGCCAACGGCGACCGCGTGTCGATCATCGGCACCTGGAACGACGCGGTCACCAGCGCCTACCCGGAGGTCACCCAGGCCGACTGGAAGCAGTACGGCCGCTCCGGCCCGGACAATTACGACGGCACCTACAGGCCCGGCGACACCAACTACTGGCGGCTGTACCAGCAGCCGTACCGGCTGTTCTACGCGCTGGCGCCGACGCATCTGCGCGTGTCGTCCACGGTATCCTTCGACGTGACGCCGTACGCGCAGTACGGCTACGGCAACACGCCAGGCGGCACGGTCCTGCCGACCAATGGGCTGTTCGAGGGCACGCAAGCGCTTTCGCAGACCCTGAACCTGCCCGAGGCGCAGGACGGCCAGGCCACCGTGCAGAGCAACTACCAGCAGGCGAGCTACCGCGCCGGGCTGGTGCCGAAGCTGAGCTGGACCTCCGGCAACAACAGCTTCGTCGCCGGCGCCTGGTACGACTACGCCGACGACCGCGAGCCCGGCACCTTCAGCCCGCTGAGTGCCGACGGCTCGTCGGCCAGCATCTGGGTGGATTCCGGGCGCGACACGATCACGCTCAGGGGCGGCCGCCCGCTGCTGTCGCAGGACGAGCACAGCATCGAGCAGGTGAACGCCCTGTTCGTCGGCGACACGATCTCGCTGCTGCACCATGCGGTGTCGCTCGAGCTCGGCTTCAAGGAGGTGATGGTGACCAGGCAGGGCTGGAACGGGATCCCGGGGGCGACCTACCGCACCGGCGCCGACAGCGCCGAGCCGCTGCCCCGGGTCGGCCTGCGCTGGCAGGTGAACGCCAAGAACCAGGTGTTCGCCAGCGTCTCGACCAACTTCCGCACGCCGTCGGCGACGGTGCTGTTCGACAGCTTCGATCCCGGCTCGGGCGCGCTGCTGAACAAGGCGGCCACAGCCTTGCGCGACGAGTACTCGATCTCCGAGGAGATCGGCTACCGCCGGCAGGGCGACTGGCTGATCGGCAGCGTCACCGCGTTCAACTACGACTTCACCAACCGGCAGGTCGCCACCGTGATCAACCTGAACGGCGTGCTGACCGGCTCCACGGTCAACGCCGGCGGCCAGACCAGCCGCGGCATCGACGCCGAGCTGGGCCTGCGCCCGTGGCACCACCTGAGCCCCTACCTGTCGGGCGAGTACCTCCATGCCACCATCGACAACGACCTGCTCGTCGACGGCGACCTGCTGCCCACCAGGGGCCACATCGCGGTGCGCAGCCCGGCCTGGCAGGGCGCGGTCGGCCTGACCTTCGACGACGGCACCTGGTTCGGCACCGTCGCGGTCAAGTACGTGGGCCCGCAATACGCGAGCTTCACCGACGACGAGAAGATCGCCGACCACACGGAGGGCGACATCACCCTGGGCGTGCGGCTGCCGAACCTCGGGGCCGTCAGGCACCCGGAGTTCCGGCTCAACCTCCTCAACGTCACCGACAACGACGCCCTGTCCGGCATCGCCAGCCCCACTACCAACGCGAAGGACACGATCGGCCGCTACGGCACGCCGATCCCCGGATCGCCCGCCACCTACACCATCCAGGGCGGGTTCGCCGCCCTGATCACCGTCGCCTCGGCGTTCTGATGCGCGCCCTGCTGCTCCTCCTGGCGGCGCTGCTCGCCACCCTGTCCGCGTCGCCCGCCTGTGCCGCCGACCGGCTCACGGTCATCCTGGACTGGTTCGTCAACGCCAACCACGCGGCGCTGCTGTCGGCGCAGTACAGCGGCGCCTACGCCCGCGCCGGCCTCGACGTGCGCTTCATCGTGCCGGCCGATCCCGGCTCGCCGCCGCGCCTGCTGGCAGCCCACCAGGCGGATCTCTGCGTCAGCTACCAGCCCGAGCTTGCCCTGCTGGACGCGGCCGGCCTCGGCCTCGTGCGGGTCGGCACGCTGGAGGACACCCCGCTGACCACGCTGCTGGTCGCGGCCGACGGCCCGATCAGGAGCCTCGCCGACCTCAAGGGCCGCCGGGTCGGCGCGTCGGTGGGCGCCACCGACGAGGCGCTGCTCCGCGCCATGCTCGGCACGGTCGGACTCAGGACCAGCGACGTCACCCTGACGGAGGTCAACTTCCAGATCGAGCAGGCGCTGATGTCGCGCAGCGTGGACGCGGTGATCGGCGGCATGCGCAACTACGAGCAGATCGACCTCCGGCAGCGCGGGTATAAGGCGACCGCCTTCAACCCCGAGGATCACGGCGTCCCCCCCTACGACGAGCTGATCCTGCTCGCCCGGCGCGGCGACGCGCACGACCCCCGCGTCGTGCGGTTCCTCGCCGCGCTGCGCGAAGGCACCGCCGTCCTGCTGGCCCAGCCCGACCGGATGTGGGACGCCTTCGTCAAGGACCACCTCGACGGGAACACGCCGCTCAACCACGCCGCCTGGTTTGCCACCCTGCCCCACCTGGCCAGGGACCCGGCGCGGCTGGACGCGCAGCGCTACCGGGCGTTCGAGGACTTCATGGTGCGGGAGGGCACGCTGAAGACGGCGCTGCCGGTGGACCAGATCGCGGTGCAGCCTTGAGGTGGACCCGCGCCTCCGGCTAGCAGGGCCGGATGTTCGTCCTCGCCAAGCTCGCCGAAGCGGTCACGCGTCCGAGCGTGCTGCTGCTGTTGTTCTCGGCGCTCGGGCTGCTGCTGCTGTCCGGGCGGTGGAGGCGCGCTGGCTTGGCGCTGCTCGCGGTCCCGATCGTCTTCGAGCTGCTGCTCGTCCTGCTGCCGCTGGACAGCTGGCTGCTCGAACCGCTGGAGGACCGCTTCCCGCCGCTCCGCGCCGTGCCGCCGCACATCACCGGCATTATCTGCCTCGGCGGTGCGGTCGACCCCGAGCTGACCGAGGCGCGCGGGCTGCCCTCGCTCAACGACGCCGCAGAGCGCATGACCGCCTTCGTGACCCTGGCGCTGGCGCATCCCGAGGCGCGGCTCGCCTTTTCCGGCGGCTCCGGCCGGGTGTTCCGCGGCCGGCTCTCGGAAGCCGACGTCGCCCGTCGGCTGTTCGACGGCCTCGGCCTGGCCGCCCGTCCCGTCACCTACGAGAACCGCAGCCGGACCACCTCCGAGAACGCCCTCGACCTGGCCGCCCTGCTGCATCCCCGTCCGGACCAGACCTGGATCCTGGTCACCTCGGCCGACCACATGCCGCGGGCGATGGGCGCCTTCCGCGCCGCCGGCTGGCCGGTGCTGGCCGACCCGGTCGGCTACAAGACCGCGCACAGCCTGGTGGTCGAGCTGGCGCCGACCCTGCCGCAGCGCCTCGACCGGATCGACACGGCCGCGCACGAGTGGATCGGCCTCCTGGTCTACCGCCTGCTCGGCCGCACCGACTGGCTGCTGCCCGAGCCGATGATCCTCCGGCGCTAGGCCTCGAACTCAACTAAAAGACCACTGACTAGAGCAGATCCCGATCAGGTGGATCACCTAATCGGGTAAAGGTGCTTGCCAAAACAACAAGCTGGATCGTTTGGAGTAAATCAAGGTGAACGGAAGACGCTGCAGGTGGATAGCGGACGCTCGCCGGTAGGCGCCGCCGCAAGCTTCACTTGTGCCGAACACGATGATCATTATCGTGGAATGACATGCATCCTTTGCTGAGACGAGACGTCAAAGCTTGACATGAGCTCGACACGACGCTTTGGCGATCATAAACCCTTCATGCCAACTAGGCATTCATCTAGCAGCCTGTTTGAGCGGCCCTCTGCTGTCCGCCCCATCTCTCCGGTGAGAGCACCA
>CAXTOD010000052.1:10011-12775 GCA_964245705.1 uncultured Acetobacteraceae bacterium | reverse complement strand
ACACGGCCCAGCGAGGGCTGGGCCGTGTGCAGCCTCCGCTCCGCCGCGACGGTGACGCTGCCTTCCTCCGCCACGGCGACGAAATAGCGGAGGTGGCGCAGCTCCATCCGATCCATGCCCGGCAGGTCTGGCTGGACGATATACAAAGTCTTTCCCGCGGCCGCAACGAACGCCTAGATCTTCCGCACCGAACGGAAACAGCATTGCTGGCACAAAAGGAAAGGCTTCTTCGACAACAGCCGGTCGTTCGTGATGCGACGGCAAGCCGGCCAGGCGATGCCCTGCGGGGCTGCTTCCGCATCACGCCGATGTCCGAACCCCTGGATCGGGTGCAGGTCGCATCGGCATCCGACCTCCGGAAACTTCCTCAACCCACCGAAGGAATAAGCAACCATGACGAACCTGACAGGCAAGACCGCTCTCGTGACCGGGGGATCCCGCGGCATCGGCGCCGCGATCGCCAGGCGGCTGGCCGCCGACGGCGCCAACGTGGCGATCACCTATACCCAGGGCACGGCCGCCGCGGCGGAGGTGGTGAGCGCGATCGAGGGGGCCGGCGGCCACGCGATCGCGATCCAGGCTGATGCCGCCGACGCGAAGGCGGTCACCGGCGCGGTGGAGAAGGCCGTTTCCACCTTCGGCCGGCTCGACGTGCTGGTGAACAACGCCGGCACCGCCATCCCGAAGCCGTTCGAGGATACGACGCTCGACGAGATGGACCGCGTGATCGACATCAACCTGCGCGGCGTGTTCGTCGCCACCCAGGCCGCCCTCAGGCATCTGCAGGACGGCGGCCGCATCATCACCATCGGCTCCAGCGTCGGGGAGCGCCTGGCGGTGCCGGGCCTGGTGGCCTACGCCGCGACCAAGGGCGCGGTGAAGATGTTCACGCAAGGCCTGTCGCGCGAGGTCGGAGCACGCGGCATCACGGTCAACAACGTCCAGCCGGGCCCGATCGATACCGAGCTCAACCCTGCGTCGGGCGACTGGGCGACGCCGCAGATCGCGGGCACGGCGCTGAAGCGCTACGGCCACGTGGACGACATCGCCGCCATGGTGGCGTTCGTCGCCGGGCCGGAGGCCAGCTACATTACGGGTGCCAACCTCACCGTCGACGGCGGCACCAACGCTTGAGCAGGAGCACGGCCATGGCCAGCTGCAACGGGAAGACCGCCCTCGTCACCGGCGCGTCGCGCGGCATCGGCCGGGCGGCCGCCCTGGCACTGGCGGAGGCGGGTGCCCAGGTCCTCGTCCATTACGGAAGAAACGCCGACGAGGCGGACGCGGTGGTGGAGCGGATCCGGGCGATCGGCGGCCGGGCGCAGGGGATCGGCGTCGACCTCGCGCTGCCGGACGGACCGGCGGAGCTCGCCCGGCGGGTGCGCGCGATCGCCGGCGAGCGGCTCGACATCCTCGTCGCCAATGCCGGCATCAGCAAGGCGGCGTCGATCGAGGACACCACGATCGCGGACTTCGACGCCCTGTTCGCAGTCAACGTCCGCGCGCCGTTCTTCCTGGTGCAGCAGCTGCTGCCGATCCTGCAGGACGGCTCGAGCGTGATCTTCACCTCGTCGCTGGTGGCGCACGCCGCGGTCGGCTCGCTTCCGGCCTATGCCGCGACGAAGGGCGCGATCGACACCCTGGTCAGGCACTTCGCCGCCATCCTCGGGCCACGCGGCATCCGCGTGAACGCGGTTGCGCCGGGGGTGGTCGAGACAGACATGTCGAGCTTTGCCAAGACCGAAACGGGCCGCGACTACGCGCTCGGGTTCCAGGCGCTCAAGCGCATCGCGCAGCCCGACGACATCGCCGGCGCCATCGCCTTTCTCGCTTCCGACGCGGCGCGCTGGGTGTCCGGCGACACGTTGCGGGTCGATGGCGGGTCGAAACTGTGACCATCGCCACGTGCGACGCCGGCGCCGGAAGCCGTGTTCAACCACCGAGCTGACCGAGGAACTTCCCATGGCTGACCGTCTCGTCAAGATTCCCGATCGTGACCATCCCATCACCATCATCCGCAACGGACGCCGGGTGACGGTGTCCGTGGGCGGCAGGACGATCGCCGACACCACAAGCGCGCTGACGCTGCGCGAGGCCGACTATCCTGCGGTCCAGTACATTCCGCGCCAGCACGTGGACCTGACCGCGCTCGACAGGACCGACACGCACACCTATTGCCCCTACAAGGGCGAGGCGTCCTACTTCAGCATTCCGGCAGGCGGTGCGCGTTCGGTAGATGCGGTCTGGACCTACGAGGACCCTTACGGAAGCGTCGCCGCCATCAAGGATCATCTCGCCTTCTATCCGGATCGTGTCGACGCGATCGAGGAACACGCGGACTGAGCATCGCGGGGAACGGGCGCAGCCGGATCCGGCCGACGGCTGCAACTGTTCGGTCAGCACGCGATCCGCTGCATCCCCGCGCACACCTCGAACCCGTCCGACCGCGCCACCGCCACCAGCGTCATCCCTGCCTGCTCCGCCACGCGCAGCGCCAGCGCGGTCGGCGCCGACACCGCGGCCAGCACCGGGGCGCCCATGATGGACGCCTTCTGCACCAACTCGACGGAGATGCGGCTGGTCATCACCACGATCCCGTCCGACGCCATCCGCCCGGACGCGGCCAGCGCGCCGTGCAGCTTGTCGAGCGCGTTGTGGCGGCCGACGTCCTCGCGCAGGGCGACCAGCCCGTCGCGCTCGGTCCAGAACCCGGCGGCGTGCACGGCGTGGGTGCGCCGGTTCAGCGCCTGTGCCGGGCGCAGCG
>CAXTOD010000052.1:0-10001 GCA_964245705.1 uncultured Acetobacteraceae bacterium | reverse complement strand
GCGACTCCATGGCCGCCTGCACCGCTTCCGGGGTGTAGCGCCGCCCGTCCGGCACCGGGCGCGGCGGCCGCAGCGCCGCGTCCAGGCTCTCGAGACCGCACATGCCACAGCCGGTCGGGCCGGCGACGTGGCGGCGGCGGGCGTCCAGCGTCCGCATCTGCGCCTGGCCGACCCACAGGCGCAGCTCGATGCCGCGCGGCGGAGCGTCGGGCTCGGGCCGCAGCAGCACCGTCTCGATCTGCTCGATCTCGCCGACGGAGCCGACGATCTCCTCGTTCAGGCTGAAGCCTCGCGCGAAGTCGTCGAGGTCGAGCGGCGTCGCCATCATCACCGCGTGCGCGGTGCGGTTGTAGGAGAGTGCCACCGGCATCTCCTCCGGCACCTCGCGGATGCCGGTGGCGAAGGCGCCGTCGCGCCAGCTCAGGCGGTCGATCCGCCGGACCGGATCGACCGCGTCCACCGGGTGCGCCTATTCCACCGTCACCGACTTCGCCAAGTTGCGCGGCTGGTCCACGTCGGTGCCCTTCAGCAGCGCCACCTCGTAGGCCAGCATCTGCACCGCGATGCTGTGCAGGATGGGTGCCGTGAATGCGTGCGCCTCCGGCAGCACGACTAGCTGTTCCGCCACCCGCTCCATGCGCGCGGCCCCGGCCGGGTCGGTGAACAGCAGCAGCCGTCCGCCGCGGGCGCGGGCTTCCTGCAGGTTGGACGCGGTCTTGTCGAACAGCCGGCCCGAGGGCGCGCTCGCAACCACCGGCACGGTGCGGTCGATCAGCGCGATCGGGCCGTGCTTCATCTCGCCGGCGGCATAGGCCTCGGCGTGGATGTAGGTGATCTCCTTGAGCTTGAGCGCGCCTTCCAGCGCGACGGGGAAGTGCGCGCCGCGGCCGAGATAAAGCACGTCGCGCGCTTCCGCGACCACCGCGGCGGCGTCGCGGATCGCGGGCTGGAGCGCGAACAGCTCGGCCGCGCGGCCGGGCAGGTCGAGCAGCGCCTGCACCAGCTCCTCCTCGCGCGCTTCCGTCAGGGTTCCGCGGGCGCGGCCGGTGGCGATGGCGAGGCAGGCCAGCACCGACAGCTGGGCGGTGAACGCCTTGGTGCTGGCGACGCAGATCTCGGGGCCGGCCACCGTGTCCAGCACCAGGTCGCTTTCCCGCGCCATGGTGCTTTCGGCCACGTTCAGCACCGACAGCACGTGCTGGCCGCCGGCGCGCAGGCTGCGGAGCGCTGCCAGCGTGTCCGCGGTCTCGCCCGACTGGCTTATCAGCAGGCCGAGCCCGCCTTCCGCCAGCGGCGGCTCGCGGTAGCGCAGCTCGGAGGCGACGTCGGCGTCGACCGGGATGCGCGCCTCGGACTCGAGCCACCAGCGGCCGATCATCCCGGCATAGAACGCGGAGCCGCAGGCGGTGACGGTGATGCGCGGCACGCGGGCGAGGTCGAACGGCAGCTCCGGCAGCACCACCCGGCGGGTGCCGGGGTCGATCATGCGCTGCAGCGTCTGGCCGATCACCAGCGGGTGCTCGTGCAGCTCCTTTTCCATGTAGTGGCGGTAGCCGTCCTTGCCGATCGCGCCGCCCGGCAGCGCGCTCTGCCGGATCTCGTACGGCACCGGCTCGCCGTCGGCGTCGAACATCGTGACGCCGGAGCGCGACACCACGGCCCAGTCGCCGTCGCGCAGGTAGGCGATGCGACGGGTCAGCGGCGCCAGCGCCAAACTGTCGCTGCCCAGGAACATCTCGTCCTCGCCGAAGCCGACCGCGAGCGGCGCGCCGTGGCGGGCGCCGATCATCAGCTCCGGGTGGCCGGCAAAGATCATCGCCAGCGCGTAGGCGCCGTTCAGCCGCTTCAGGCAGGCATGCGCCGCCTCGCGCGGCGCCATGCCCAGCCTGAGGTTCAGGTCGACCAGCTGCGCAACCGTCTCGGTATCCGTCTCGGTGGAGAACACCTGGCCGTGTTCCTCCAGCTCGGCGCGCAGCTCGGCGTGGTTCTCGATGATGCCGTTATGCACCACCGACACGCGCTCGGTGCCGTGCGGATGGGCGTTGCCCTCCGTGGGCGCGCCGTGCGTCGCCCAGCGGGTGTGGCCGATCCCGGTCACGCCCGGCAGCGGGCGCCGCTCCAGCACCTCGCCCAGCCGGTCGAGCTTGCCCTCGGCGCGGCGGCGGTCGATGTGCCCGTTCAGCAGGGTGGCGATCCCGGCGGAGTCGTAGCCGCGATATTCCAGCCGGCGCAGCGCGTCGAACAGGAGCGGGGCCGCCTCCCGCAAGCCGACGACGCCGACGATGCCGCACATCAAGCCTTCTCCCGTTTCAACCGGGCACGCAGGGTGGCACCCCGTCCCGGCTTGGTGTCCTGTCTCGCCCGTCCGAACGCCAGCGCGTCCGCGGGCACGTCGTCGGTGACCGTGCTGCCGGCGGCGACGAAGGCGCGGTCGCCGAGCGACACCGGCGCCACCAGGGTGGCGTTGGAGCCGACGAACACGTCCGTGCCGATCTCGGTGCGGTGCTTGGAGGTGCCGTCGTAGTTGCAGGTGATGGTGCCGGCGCCGATGTTGCTCCCCGGCCCGATCAGGGCGTCGCCCAGGTAGGCCAGGTGGTTGGCCTTGGCGCCCCGGCCGAGACGGGTCGCCTTCAGCTCGACGAAGTTGCCGACATGGGCGGAGGCCTCCACCACCGTGCCCGGACGCAGCCGGGCGTAGGGGCCGATCAGTGCGCCGTCGCCCACCACGGCGCCTTCCAGGTGGCTGAAGGCGCGGATCTCGGCGCCCGCCCCCACCGTCACGCCGGGACCGAACACCACGTTCTGGTGCACCGTGACGTCGGGGCCCAGCACGGTGTCGGCGCACAGGAACACCGTGTCCGGCGCCAGCAGGGTGGCGCCGTTCTCCATCGCCTGGCGCCGCAGCCGGCGCTGTACGGCGGCCTCCGCCTCGGCCAGCTCGGCGCGCGAGTTGATGCCGCGCAGCTCCTCCTCCGGCGCCTCGACATGGCGCACCACCGCGCCCTCGGCGGCGGCGATCGCCACCACGTCGGTGAGGTAGTACTCGCCCTTGGCGTTGTGGTTGCGCACCGCTGCCAGCCAGCGGGCGAAGTCGCCGGCGGCGGCGCACAGCACGCCGGCGTTGCACAAACCGATGGCGCGCTCCTCGGGCGTCGCGTCCGCCCATTCCACGATCCGGCGCACCGTTTCGCCGCCGGTCCCGTCCGGCCCGGTCACCAGCCGCCCGTAGCGGCCCGGATCCGCCGGGCGCATCGCCAGCAGGGCCAGGCCGGTGCCGTCCTGCCGACGGCGCGCGACCAGCCGGGACAGCGTGTCCGGAGAGACCAGGGGGTTGTCGGCATATAGGACCGCCACGTCGCCGTCGCCGAACAGCGATGCCGCCTGCAGCGCGGCATGCGCGGTGCCGAGCCGGTCCTGCTGCACCACCACCGGGTGCGGGGCAGCGACCGCCTCCAGTGCTGCGGCCTCCGGGCCCGCCACCACCACGACGCGCTCGAACACCGCGCCGCAGCTGTCGAGGAGGTGGCGCAGCATCGGCCGGCCGGCGATCGGGTGCAACGCTTTCGGCCGCAGCGACTTCATGCGGGTGCCGAGGCCGGCGGCAAGCAGAATGGCAGTGGCGTCGGCGCGTTGGGACATCTTTCCTGGCGGTAGCGGTCCGCACGGATGCCGTCAAACCCGCGCTGCATCGCGGCCGATCAAGAACCGTTACGGATTACTGCATGACCCAGGCCTCGCGAGACTTTCCCCTGCTGGTGTTCGACCTCGACGGCACGCTGGTCGACAGCGTTCCCGACCTCCTGGCCTGCGCCAACCGCATGCTGGACCGGCGCTCACTGCCGCATATCGAGGCGGACGAGCTGCGGCCGATGGTGGGCGACGGGCTGCGCGCCCTGGTCGAGCGCATCCTGCTCAGCAGGCGGGCGGTGCCGGACGAGCGGGCGGTCAGCGCCTACATGGCCGACTACGCGGTGCACGCGGCCGACCAATCGTTCCTGTTCCCCGGCATCGACGCCATGCTCGACGCGGCGCTGGCGCAGGGCTGGCGGCTGGCGGTGTGCACCAACAAGCCGGTTTCCGCCGCGCGCCTGCTGCTTTCGGCACTCGGGCTCGGCACGCGGTTCGCGGCGATCGGCGGCGGCGACAGCTTCCCGTCGCGCAAGCCCGATCCCGCCCACCTGCTCGGCACGATCGGACTGGCGGACGCGCGTCCGGAGCGCGCGGTGATGATCGGCGACCACCGCAACGACGTGGCGGTCGCCCGGGGCGCCCGCATCCCGTCGATCTTCGCTGCCTGGGGCTATGGCGGCCCGGAAATGCAGGCCGGCGCCGGCGCCGTGGTCGACGATCCGGCCGAGGTGCCGGCGGTCGCCGCCCGGCTGCTCGAGGCCGCCCGCGCCCGGACCTGACCGCGCTCGGGCCTGACCGCACCCGGACCTGACCGCGCGGCTGGACGGCGGGACGCTGGCATGGCTTGTGCAGGCTTCGACCGGCCCGACCCGATGCATGGAGCCCGACACGCGATGCGCACACGCACGACCATCCCGCCGGACGGTGGCCGGTGACGGCACGCCTGGTTCTCGCCGTCCTGCTGCTCCCGGCGACGGCGGTGGCCGCCCCGTCCGGCGCCGGGCTCTACGCGCAGCAATGCTCCAGCTGCCACCAGGCCGATGCCGCCGGCATGGCCGGGCAGTATCCACCCTTGAAGAACCGGGTCGACAAGATCGCCGCCACGCCCGAGGGCCGGCACTACCTCGCCGACCTGCTGACCCACGGCATGGCCGGCTCGATCCAGGCCGCCGGCGACACCTATGTCGGCTACATGCCGTCCTTCGCGCACCTCAAGGACGACGAGGTGGTCGCGGTGCTTGACTGGGTGTCGGCGCTCGGCGACGGCAGGCCGCCGGCGACGGTCGCCGAGGCGGACGTGTCCGCCGCGCGCGGCCGCACCCTGACCGCAGCCGCCGTGGCGCAGGAACGCAAGGCGCTCGACGCCCAGCATCCGCTCCCCTGAGAGGGCGCCGTCCGGCGCTCAGGACGAGGCCGGCGGATCGATGCTGGCGCCGAAGCTGCGCCGCTCGACCGCGTCCGCATCGCCGGACAGGACCTCGTGGCGCGTCGCCTCGCCGTCGCGCCAGAACCGGATCGAGAAGTCCCGGGCGCCCAGGGTCAGGTCCTTGATGGTGACGTCGGGCAGCCAGGGCGGCAGCTCCGGATCGACGAACACCCGGCCCGCGACGGCGTCGGGCAGCAGGCCGAGCATCGACTGCAGCAGGGTGAAGGCGGAGCCGGCCGCCCAGGCCTGTGGCACGTTGGCGCCGAGATACTGCACCGGGAAGTTGGTGCCGTCCTTCTGGATGCCGGCATAAAGCTCCGGCAGCTGGTTGCCGCCGAAATGCTCGGCGGCGCCGCTGATGTCGCGGGCGACCTGGGCCGCCTCCCTGCCGAAGCCGTAGCGCTTGAAGCCCATGGCGATCAGGGCGTTGTCGTGCGGCCAGACCGCGCCGAGCTGGTAGGCGTACGGGTTGAAGGACGGGTGCGCGGCCGACAGGGTGCGTATGCCCCAGCCCGACCACATGTCCGGCCGCATCAGCCGCGCCACCACGCGCGCCGCCCGGTCCGGCGGCACGATGCCGGACCACAGACAATGGCCGGGGTTGGACGCGACCGACAGCACCGGCACCTTGTCGCCGTCCAGGGCATAGGCGTAGGTGCCCTCGTCCTCGTTCCAGAACGCCTGGTTGAAGCGCTCGAACAGGTGCGCCGCCTTGCTGCGCAGCGCCGCGGCGCGCGCGGGATCGCCGAGGTGGTCGAAGACGTGCGCCATCCGGCGCCACGCGTCGTAAACGTAGCCCTGCAACTCGCACAGCGCCTTCGGCCCGCGCACCAGGCTGCCGTCGGGATACATCACCGCGTCGCCGCTGTCCTTCCAGCCCATGTTCTCGTAGCCGGCCGAGGAGCGGGTCTGGTACTCCTGGAACCCGTCGCCGTCCCGGTCGCCGTAGTCGTCGATCCAGGCGAGGCAGGCTTCCGCCGCCTTCAGGTGGCGGTCGAGCAGGTCCTGCCGGCCGGTCGCGCGCCAGGCGGCGTGCAGGGTGATCAGCCAGAGCGGCGTCGCGTCGGCGGTGCCGTAATAGGGCGTGTGCGGGATCAGCTTGAAGTGCGCGAGCTCGCCGTAGCGCAGCTCGTGCATGATCTTGCCCGGCTCGGCGTCGCGGTAGTCGTCGCGCGCCGTCGCCTGCAGGCCTTCCAGCACCGCCAGCGTGCCGGCGGCGAAGTCGGGATAGATGGTCAGGTTCTGCAGCGACACGATCAGGCTGTCGCGGCCGAACGGCGCCAGGAACCAGGGCAGACCGGCGGCCGGCATGAACGCCATGCGGTCGCCGTCGCCGTTGCCGATCGGCAGCCGGAGGGCCGCCATGTCGGCGGTGGCCTGGTGGAAGAAGCGGTAGAACTCCTCGTTGGAGGTCGTGATCTTCATCACGCGGCGCTGCCAGTCGCGCAGGTCGGCGGCATGGCGGTTGTCGGCGTCGTGGGCGACGCAGCCCAGCGGCGCCTTGATCTCGTGCCCGCAGTCGAGCAGGTCGTAGCGCAGGCAGCAATGCCAGCTCCCGCCGGGCTGGAGGTCGATGGCGAAGCTCAGGCGGCCGTTGGCGTACACCGCTTCCGCACCGGCCGCGGTGATGGTGACGCCGCGGACGAAGTCCCCGTTGCGGTAGGTGTTCGCCAGCGACTGGCGCTCCGGGTCCCATTGCGTGGCGATCCGGCCGCGACGCACGATCTTGTCCGACTTGACCTCGAAGGTGTCGGCGAAGTCGCAGCGCAGCGCCAGCTCCAGGTTGAACCGGACCGGGTGGAGGCCGTGGTTGGTGACGTCCAGGTCCTCGTGGATGCCGCCATCCACCTCGCGGCTGATCACCAGGGACATGGTGCGCGCCGCGACCGTGCCGTCCTGCGTCAGCACGTTGGCGTTGGTGAGGAAGATGCGGGATGCGTAGTAGGCGATGGCGCCGCCGTTGAGCAGCACCCAGGGCGTGCCGTCGGCGTAGATCGACCAGGCGCTGACCAGCCGGGTGTCGCGGAAGTACAGCCCCTTCTCGGACGGCCAGGCGATCTGCCCGTTCTCCTCCGAGATCAGCACGGTCTGCCCCTGGTGGATGGCGATCTGCGGCGGACCGACCTGGACCTTGAAGGGCATCCGCTTGCTTTCCGGAGTTTCGATCGACTGCACGCGACAACACGAAGGCGTCCCCGTCGTTGCATGGCATCGAACGGCGGGCGACGCGGCGGTGGTGGCGGCCCGGCTTGCCCCGCAGGGCACGGCGGTCCAGGCAGAACCCGGCAGAGCCGCTTCGCGACGCTTGCCGGCCGGACGCCAGCCGTGCAGCCGTGCGCCTTCGCCCGCCGGATGGAGCCTCCGGAAACCTTTCCATCGGCAACCACCCGATTCCGGCGGAGGATGGCAGCCGAGGCGGCGAGCCGGGCCCGGCGACGGTCGGGGAGCCCGGGATCCGCGTCCGCCGAAGCCGACAAGCCCGCACCCGGTTCTGCCGCGCCCAAGGGTTTTGCATCCGAAGCTCCCCGGCGCGACGCGTCATCCCGTCGGCGGCCGGAAGGGCATCCCGTCCCCTCCGCCTTGCGTCGGTTCGCGTACGCAGCGAAACGTCGCAGGTCCTGCCAGACCGGAGCCACGCCGATCCCGAGCCTGCGTCCATCCCGCGTGCAGCGCTGGCTGCTTCCGGCCCTCGCCTTCAAGGCGGTGGTGATCGGGGGAGGCTACGCCACCGGCCGGGAGCTGGTGCAGTTCTTCCTGCCGTCCGGTCCGCGCGGCGGCCTCGTCGGCATGCTGCTCGCCACCGCGGTCTGGAGCCTGGTCTGCGTCCTGACCTTCCTGTTCGCGCACCAAACCCGCAGCGCCGACTACAGGACCTTCTTCAGGCACCTGCTCGGGCGGTGGGGGCTGAGCTTCGAGCTGGCCTACGTCCTGTTCCTGATCCTCATCCTGGCCGTCTTCGGCGCGGCCGCGGGGGCCATCGGGCAGGCCGTGCTCGGCTCGCCGCCATTGGCCGGAACCCTGCTGCTGACGATCCTGATCGGGTCCTTCACCGCGCTCGGCGACCGGGCGGTGGAGCGGCTCTTCCAGTACGTGTCCGTCCTGCTTTACGCCACCTACGCGCTTTTCCTGCTGCTGTGCCTCGGCCGGTTCGGCGGTGCCATCGCGTCGGCCTTCGCCCGGCCAATCCCGGTCGGGACGAGGTGGCTGGCCGGCGGCCTCGCCTATGCCGGCTACAACGTCATCGGCGCCGTCGTGGTGCTGCCCGTGGTGCGCCATCTCACCAGCCGGCGCGACGCCGTGATCGCCGGGCTCGCGTGCGGCCCGGTCGCCATGATCCCGGCAGCACTGTTCTTCGTCTGCATGAGCGCCGACTATCCCGGGATCGGCCAGGCGACGTTGCCGTCGGACGTGCTGCTCCGGCAGCTGGACCTGCCCGCCTTCCGCATCCTGTTCCAGCTCATGATCTTCGCCGCCCTGCTGGAAAGCGGGACCGGCATGGTGCACGCGGTCAACGCCCGCCTGGCCCACACCTGGCTCCGGTGGCGCGGCGGCCCGCCGTCCCAGGCCGTACGGCTGGGGACGGCGCTCGGCCTGCTCGTCGGGTCCATCTTCGTCGCCGGGCGCTTCGGCCTCGTGACGCTGATCGCCAACGGCTACACCCTGCTTGGCTGGACGTTTCTGGCCGTCTATGTCCTGCCCCTGCTGACGCTCGGCCTGTGGCGCCTGCGCCGCCGCCCGTGCCTGCCGCCCGACGCGGCGGCTCCAGGATCGGCCTGACGGCATGGGGCGCCACCGACGGTCCGACATCGGCAAAGGCAGGGAGGAACAGGCCATGACCAGGGTGATGCCGAACCGTCGCGTCGGCCTGGTGGGCCTGGTGGCGGCGGCCTGCCTGCCGCTCCCGCACTCCGCCCTGCGTGCCCAGCCGGGGCCGTCGCACGACTTCACCCTGGAGCAGGTGCTGAGCGCACCCTTCCCCTCGTCCCTGGTCGCGGCACCGCGGGGCGGACGCGCCGCCTGGGTGTACGACGCCAAGGGCGTCCGCAACGTTTGGGTCGTCGAGACGGCCGCGGACGGGAGCCGTCGCAGCCGGCCGCTCACCGCGTACACCGGCGACGACGGACACGACCTGGGCGAGCTGGGCTGGGACGGGGCCGGGCGCACGGTGGCCTACACCCGCGGCGGCAGCCTGGAAGGCGGCAGTCCCGTCAACATCATGAGCCTTGCCTCCGGGGCGCCGGCACAAACGGTCTGGGTCGTGCCGGTCGACGGCCCGGCCCCCCGGCAGGTCGGTCCGGGCCATTCCCCCGCCGTCTCGCCTCGGGGCGACGTCGTCGCCTACCTGTCCGGCGGACAGGTCTGGTCCGCGCCGCTGGCGGGCGGGGCGCCGAGCCCGCTGATCCGCGACCGTGGCGTGGACAGCGCCCTCACCTGGTCCCCGGACGGGACCCGCCTCGCCTTCGTCAGCACCCGCACCGACCACAGCCTCGTCGGGGTGTACGACACGGGCAGCCGCCTCATCACCTGGATGCAGCCGGGCTTCGACACCGACGCGGCGCCGGAATGGTCTCCGGACGGGCACCGCCTCGCCTTTGTCCGGGTGCCGGCGGGCTCCGGGAGCGGGTTGTCCGAACGCCGCCAGGGCCAGCCCTGGTCCATCTGGATCGCCGACCCGGCGACCGGCGCCGCCCGCCAGGCCTGGGCCGCCGCGCCCGGCACCGGCAGCGCGTTCTATCCCCTCCTCGGCAACAGGCCCCTGATGTGGGCCGCCGGCGACCGCATCGTGTTTCCCTGGGAGCGGACGGGCTGGGCGCACCTGTATGCCGTGGCGGCGGCCGGAGGCCCGGCGCGCGCGCAGCCGCCCCGCGCCTTCGAGGTGGTCAACACCGCCCACAGCCCCGCCCGGAGCCGCGGCGCGTACGCCGCCCACGTGGAGGCCACCGCC
>CAXTOD010000051.1:0-12823 GCA_964245705.1 uncultured Acetobacteraceae bacterium | reverse complement strand
CGGCACCGATGCCGGCCGGCTGCGCGCCCGCGCCCTGGTGTCGGACTGGCTGGGCCGGCCGCCGATCGACCCCGCCGCGCGCACGCCGCCGGTGGTGGCGAGCCGGATCGCCGCCTGGCTCGCGCATTACGACTTCTTCGCCGCCACCGCCGACGACGCGTTCCGGCAGCGGCTGATGGCGCGCCTGATGGCGGATGCGCGCAGCCTGGCCGCCAGCGTTCCCACGGCGCAGCACGACCACCGCGCCCTCACCTGTCTCAAGGGGCTGCTGGCGGCGGCGGTGGCGATGCCGGAACAGTCCGGCTTCCTGACCCGGGCGATGCGCCATATCGGGCCGGAAATCGGCCGCCAAGTGCTGGCCGACGGCAGCCACGCCGAGCGCAGCCCGGCAGCGCAGTTCCACGCCCTGCGCGAGCTGGCCGAGATCAGGGCGCTGATGCAGGCGGGGCAGATCGGACCGCCGCTGGCGCTGGCGGCGGCGCTCGACCGGATGAGCCCGGTGCTCCGCGCCCTGCGTCACGGCGACGGGGGCTTGGCTCTGTTCAACGGCAGCCACGAGGAGAACCCGGTGCTGGTCGACTTGGTGCTGAGCCAGGCGACGCGCGGCCGGGTGATCGCGGCCGGCCTGCCGGATGGCGGGTTCGTGCGCATCCTGTCCGGGCGCAGCCTGTTGCTGGTCGATGCCGGGCCGCCGCCGCCGCCCGGCTTCGACGGTACCGCCCATGCCGGCACCTTGTCGTTCGAGATGTCGGCCGGGCGCGAGCGGCTGATCACCAACTGCGGGGCCGGGATGCTGCCCGCCTGGCGCGACGCGTTGCGCGCCACCGCGGCGCATTCCACGCTCTCGGTCGAGGACACTAGCTCGTCGGAGTTCCGCGCCGGCACCGTGTTCCGGCGTCCGGCGCACGTCACCCTGGATCACCGGCAGGCCAGCGGCGCGCACTGGCTCGACCTCAGCCATGACGGCTACGTGCCGAACTTCGGGGCCGTGCACCACCGGCGCATCTACATCGCCGATGGCGGCGAGGACATACGCGGCGAGGATTCGCTGGTCGGCCGGCCGAACCGCTTCGTGCTGCGCTTCCACCTGCACCCTTCGGTGAAGGCGGTGCGGGAAGGCGACGAGCCCGGGTCGCCTGAGGAGGGAGGTTCGGTGCTGCTCACGCTGCCGTCCGGCAGCACGTGGCGGTTCCGGGTCGACAGCGGCCGGCTGGCGGTCGAGGAAAGCATCTATCTCGGCGGCGACACCCCGCGCCGGAGCCTGCAGATCGCGATCAGCATCCTGCCGCAGCCGGCGGCGGCGGCGGCGGAGGCCGGGGATGTGGCGCCCGCGGACGAGCCGCCCCCGGCCAAGGCGATCCGCTGGGCGCTGATCCGCGCCGAAGCCTGACGGGACGGCGCCTCCGGCCGGTGAAGATCCTGGAGATCACCAACGTCGACTTCTCGCTGCGGCATTTCCTGCTGCCGCTGATGCGCGGCCTGCGCGCGCGTGGGCATGAGGTGGGGGGGGTTGGCGCCGACGGGCCGCGGCTGGCCGACGGGCGCGCCGACGGGTTCCGGGTCGAGGCGCTGCCGATGGCGCGCAGCCTGTCGCCGCTGGCGCACGTGCTGGCGTTCCGCGCGCTGGTGCGGCTGATCCGGCGCGAGCGGCCGGACCTCGTGCACGCGCACATGCCGATCAGCGGCGTGCTGGCGCGCCTGGCGGCAAGGGCCTGTGGCGTGAAGCTGGTCGCCTATACCTGCCACGGATACCTGTTCAACCAGCCGGGGCCGCTGCCGCGCCGGCTGGTGTCGCTGCTGCTGGAATGGCTCGCCGGCCGGGTTACCGACCGCTACTTCACCGTGTCCGACGAGGAGGCCGCCGACGCGCGGCGGCTGCGTATCCACCGCGGCGCAGTCGGCATCGGCAACGGCCGTTCGCCTGCCGCCTTCCATCCCGATCCGCGGCTACGCGCGCAGGTCCGTGCGGCTCTCGGGACGCCGGAAGAGCGGGTGGTGGTGATCGTCGTGTCCCGGCTGGTGCGGCACAAGGGGCATCCGGAGCTGCTGGCGGCGATGGCGCAGGTGCCGGACGCCGAGCTGTGGGTGGTCGGCGACCGGCTGCCCTCCGACCATGGGGAGATGCTGGAACACGCGTTCGAGGCCGCGGCCGGGCCCGGCGCGCCCGCGGTATGGCGGCGCTGCTCGGTGTGCTGGCCGGCGCCGGCCTCGGCCCGCGCCTCAAGCGCCTGGGCTACCGCGACGACGTGCCCGCCGTGCTGGCCGCCGCCGACATCTTCGTGCTGCCGAGCCACTTCGAGGGGCTGCCGATGTCGGTGATCGAGGCGATGCTGTGCGGCCTGCCGGTGGTGGCGACCGCGATACGCGGCCCGCGCGAGCAGGTAATCGACGGCGAGACCGGCCTGCTGGTGCCGCCACGGGCGGTGGACGAGCTGGCTGGAGCGCTGCGCCGGCTCGCGGGCGACGCCACCTTGCGTCGGCGCCTCGGCGAGGCGGGGCGGGAGCGCGCGCTCGCGCTCTACGACGAGGCGCGGGTGGTGTCGCGCACGGTCGCGCTGCTGGAGGCGTAGAGCGTTGCCGGCTCAGGCGCAGTCACCTGATCGGCCAACATGCCGGCCAGGACAACGAGCTGGACCGCGGCCGGTGGACGAACGCGAACCGGTTGCGACCTAGGCCGGCACCTCTTCCGACACGCCGCGCCACAGGTCGATCCCGCCTTCGGTGGCGTGCCGGTCGATCGCGGCCAGCTCGTCGGCGGAGAAGGAAAGGTTGCCGAGCGCGTCGAGGGAGTCGTCGAGCTGGCCGACGGTGCGGGCGCCGATCAGGGCCGAGGTCACGCGCGGATCGCGCAGCACCCAGGCGATCGCCATCTGCGCCAGGCTCTGCCCGCGCGCTTCCGCGATCCCGTTCAGGCCGCGCACCCGGTGGAGGTTGTCCTCCGACAACAGGGTCTGGCTGAACGACCGGCCCTTGGCTGCACGTGCGTCCTCCGGCACGCCGCGGAGGTACTTGGTCGTGAGCAGCCCTTGCGCGAGCGGCGAGAAGGCGATGCAGCCGGTGCCGAGGTCGTCCAGCGTGTCCAGCAGCCCGGTCTCGATCCAGCGGTTCAGCATGGAATAGGAGGGCTGGTGGATCAGCAGCGGGACGCCCTCGGCGCGCAGGATTTCGGCTGCCTGCCGGGTCCGCTCCGGGCCGTAGGAGGAGATGCCGACATAGAGCGCCTTGCCCTGGCGGACCAGCTGCACCAGCGCGCCCACCGTTTCCTCAAGCGGCACGTCAAGGCTGGGGCGGTGGGAATAGAAGATGTCAACGTAGTCCAGGCCCATGCGTCGCAGGCTCTGGTCGGCGGACGCGAGCAGGTACTTGCGTGAGCCGCCCTTGCCGTAGGGGCCGGGCCACATGTCCCAGCCGGCCTTGGACGAAATCACCAGCTCGTCGCGGTGGTGCGCGAAATCCTTGAGGAGGATCAGGCCGAAGTTCTCCTCGGCCGAGCCGTAGGGCGGGCCGTAGTTGTTGGCCAGGTCGAAATGGGTGACGCCGCGGTCGAACGCGCGCCGGATCACCGCGCGGCCGGTCTCGAACACGTCGACGCCGCCGAAATTGTGCCACAGCCCGAGCGAGATCGGCGGCAGCAGGAGGCCGGATCGGCCGCAGCGTCGGAAGGAAGCGGCCTCGTAGCGGTCGGCGGCGGGCAGGTAGGTCATGCGGTTCGTCCGGATCGGTGCTGGAAGGATGCCGGCCTTGCGGTGGCTCGGCGTTCGGGCGCATTGGCAACGCAGGCAGGCGGGGGATCGTCGCATGACGCAGCAGGAACTGATCGACTGGGCGATGCGGAACGGCTGGCAGATGATGGCGGGGATGCCCAGCCTGACCAAGCCGTCCAGCCCGAAGGAGGCGATCGTGCGGATGGTACTCAAGGCCACCGTGGTCAACCTCGAGGTCAAGAAGCCGGCCGGCAAGTGGGAGAAGGTGGCGGGAGCGGCCTACGGCGCGGTCGCCGCCGATCCCGAGACCGGGCTGCCGCGGGGGCTCGGCTTCGAGACCATCCCGAGCTTCTCCACCCTGATGCGCGAGAACAAGGACCGGCAGGTGTTCGCGGGCTTCAACAAGGCGTGCTGACGGCGGGGCACAATCATCCGCCCGATCATTGGAACGTGACGCGAGGGGGTGCAGCTATCCTGAAACGCCCGTGTTCGGTTCCGACGCATCGGGATGGAGCACGGACGATGAGCATTCTGTCGGCACTCGGCCTCGGATCGGAGCGGAAGGTGCGCTACGCGATGGTGGCGCTCGGCGACATCACGCAGGAAGCGATGCTGCCCGGCGTGGCGCATACCGGCAACTCGGCCGTCACCGCCTTCGTCACCGGCGATGCGGAAAAGGCGCGGGTCGTCGGCGAGAAGTACGGCGTCACCGCCTGCTACGGCTATGACCGGTTCGAGGAGATGCTGCGCTCCGGCACGGTGGACGCGATCTACCTGGCGACGCCGAACTGGCGGCACGCGGAGTTCGCGGTGCCGGCGCTCAAGGCCGGCATCCACGTGCTGGTGGAGAAGCCGCTGGAAGTGTCGACCGCGCTGTGCCAGCAGATCCTCGACGCGCAGAAGGCGTCCGGCGCCAAGCTGATGGTGGCGTACCGCCTGCACTTCGAGCCGGCGACGCTGTCGCTGGTCGACAGGATCCGGGCCGGCGACCTCGGCGAGCTGGTGTCGTTCTCCTCGTCGTTCGTGCAAATGGTCGACCCGGCCAACCACCGCGCCAGCAACGGGATCGAGGCGGGGCCGGTGTTCGACATGGGGCCGTATCCGGTCAACGCCGCGCGCACCGTGTTCGAGGACGAGCCGACCGAGGTGGTCTCGGCGGTGGGCACGCGGCATCCGCAGGCGGGGTTCTCCGGCGACTTCGACGACACGGTGGCGGTGACGCTGCGGTTTCCTGGCAACCGGATCGCGCAGTTCGTGGTCAGCTACTACGCCAACACGATCGACAGCTACGTGGTGCTCGGCACCAAGGGCAGCGTGGAGGTGAGCCCCGCCTACATGTTCGGCATGTCGCTGGAACAGTCCGAGGTGATCGGCGAGACGAAGTCGCACCGGAGCTTCAAGAACACCGACCAGTTCGGCGGCGAGCTGAAGTACTTCTCCGACTGCATCCTGCAGGACCGCGATCCTGAGCCGGGCGGCGAGGAAGGCTATGCCGACGTGCGCGTGCTGGAAGGGATCGCGCGGGCGCTGAAAAGCGGCAGGCCGGAGCCGCTGCCGCCGTTCGTGCGCACCAGGCGCATCGACACGGCAAACGTGCAGACGCTGGCGGCGAAGCGGACGCCGGAGCTGGTGAACACGTCGAACCCGGGCCGGGACAAGGAGAAGGGGCCGAAGAACTAGGGCCTTGGCCAGGCGTCCCGGTTGGTGAATCGTGCTATCACCATGTGTGAGCGTGGCCCGCGGCAATGCACGGAGCAATCGGGGAGGAAAGCAGCATGAAGGTGGACAGCGTTCTGGGGACGATCGGCGGCACGCCGCACATCCGGGTTGGGCGGCTGTTCCCCGAGGCCGAGGTGTGGATCAAGTCGGAGCGGAGCAGCCCGGGCGGGTCGATCAAGGACCGGATCGCGCTGGCGATGATCGAGGCGGCGGAGGAGAGCGGCGCTCTCAAGCCTGGCGGGACCATCATCGAGCCGACCTCTGGCAACACCGGCATCGGGCTGGCGATGGTCGCGGCGGTGAAGGGCTACCGGCTGGTGCTGGTGATGCCGGAGTCGATGTCGGTGGAGCGGCGGCGGCTGATGCAGGCCTATGGCGCGACCTTCGAGCTGACGCCGCGCGCGGGCGGGATGAAGGGGGCGATCGAGCGGGCGCAGGCGCTGCTGGCCGACACGCCCGGGAGCTGGATGCCGCAACAGTTCGAGAACCCGGCCAACATCGACGTGCACGTGCGGACCACGGCGCAGGAGATCCTGGCCGACTTCCCGGACGGGGTCGACGTGCTGATCACCGGGGTAGGCACCGGAGGGCACATCACCGGCTGCGCGCAGGTGCTGAAGCAGCGCTTCCCCAAGCTCCAGGTGTTCGCGGTGGAGCCGGCGGCGTCGCCGGTGATCTCCGGCGGTGCGCCGGGGCCGCATCCGATCCAGGGGATCGGGGCCGGCTTCGTGCCGGCGAACCTGCATCGCGACGTGCTGGACGGGGTAATCCAGGTGGACGCGGAAGAGGCGCGCGAATGGGCACGGCGCTCGGCGCGGGAGGAAGGGCTGCTGGTCGGCATCTCGTCCGGGGCGACGCTGGCGGCGATCGCGTCGAAGCTGCCGGAGCTGGACCACGGCGCGGTGGTGCTGGGGTTCAACTACGACACCGGGGAGCGCTATCTGTCGGTGCCGGAGTTCCTGCCGGGCTGAGGTGGAGGCGGGCGGCAGGAGCGTGCCGGCGGGCGCGGTCGAGACGCCGCAAACGCGCGCCTTAACCGCCTGTGGCAAGCCCAAGAGTCGTTATCGGATCGGCTGCCTCGTTCTTCCCGCGTTGCCGGGGCACCGATCGTCCAGGTGGTGGCGAGGGTTCCGGGCATCGGCGAGCCAACGCTGGCGATACCCGGCGGGGCAGCACGTTCGATCCGGCGGCGCGCGGGCCTTCCCACCCGGTGATGGGCGGCGGGACGCCATCGGTGCGGTGTGATCAGGGCGATCCAGGCGTCATGCGGCCGATACGCGGAGCCGGCGCCGACCGGCGCTCCGGCGGCCGATGCCGGGTTCAGCCCCCGGCGTTGCACCGCGAATCCAAGGCAGTGACGGCGGCGACGCCATTGCAGCACTCCTGTCACGCTGGCCGGAACAGTCGCGGTCGCGGTTTGAGGGCGAGGATCAGAACCAGCCGCCATCCACCACGAACTCGCGCGCGGTGACCATGCGGCTGTCGTCGGCGGCGAGCCAGAGCACCATGCGGGCGACGTCGGGCTCGTAGAGGCGGTCGGGGATGCACTGGCCGCTCCTGCGCTTGGCTTCGGCCTCCTCGGTCATCCACAGGTCGAGCTGGCGCTGGGTGATGATCCAGCCGGGATACACGATGTTGGCGCGGATGTGGTGCGGCCCGAGGTCGCGGGCGAGGCCGCGGGTCAGGCCAATCACGGCGGACTTGGCGGCGGTGTAGGCGGGCATGCCGCCCGACGCCAGCAGGAAGCTGTTGGAGCTCATGTTGATGATCGAGCCGCCGCCAGCGGCGATCATGTCGGGTTTCAGCGCCTGCACGCAGAAGAACTGGTGGCGCAGGTTGGTCGCCATGCGGTCGTCCCAGTACTCGGGCGTCACGTCGTCGATGGCGTGGCGGTCGTCGCGGGCGGCGTTGTTGACCAGGATGGTGAAAGGGCCGCCGAGCTGGTCGCGCAGCGCGTCGATGGCGGCGCGCAGGGCCGGGATGTCGCGCAGGTCGCAGGCGGCGAAGCGGACCGGGGCGCCGTCGGGCAGCGCGGCCAGGGTCACGGCGGCGGCGGCCTCGTCGCGGTCGAGGAAGCCGACATGCGCGCCCTGCTCGGCGAAGTGGCGGACGATGGAGGCGCCGATGCCCGACGCTCCCCCGGTGACGAGCACGCGCCGGTCGCGCAGGCTGGGATAGGTCGCGAACTGGTCGGTCATCGGCTGCCTTTCGTTGCTGCGGCCGCGGCAGTGGCCAAGTCGTCGGGAACGCCGATCCATGGGCGGCGACCGCCGATGCCCCAGGTCCCGCGCGACCGGTCGGCCGCACCGTTGCCGCTGCGGGGCGGCTTGTCCACCTGCTCGGGCCGGACGGGCAGCCGATCCTCCGCCCCGTCAGCCGGCGTCCGCGTCCGGCCGGTTCAGCTCGCCGGCGATCTGCGCGTGGTTCAGCAGCGCCACCATGGCGATGCCGCCGAGGACGTTGCCGAGCAGGGTCGGTGCGAGGAACCGCAGCAGGTAGGCGGACAGGCTGGCCTGGCCGGACACGACGCCGAACGCCGCCTCGGCGGAGCCCGCGATCACGTGCGGGAAATGGCACAGCGAGACCGTGTAGGTCAGCAGGATGATGATCAGCGGCCGTGCCGGGCCGGCGCCGGGAAGCAGCCAGATCATCAGCCCGATCAGCCAGCCGGCGGCGACCGCGGTGACCACGGTGTGTCCGAACGGGTGCGCCATGGTGTCGGCCGACAGGCTCTGCATCGCGGCATAGGTGTCGGCCGGGAACAGGCCGTGGGCGACGACGATCGCGCCGAAGATCCAGGTGCCCAGCAGGTTGGCCGCCAGCACCACCGCCCACACGCGCACCGTGCCGACCAGCGAGCCGAGCGAGCGACTGGTCAGGGTCGGGATCAGCGCGGTGAGGGTGGTTTCGGTGAACAGCTGCTGCTGGCCCAGCACGGCAATCAGGAAGCCGAGGCTGTAGCCGAAGCTGTCCACCAGCCGGCTCCAGGGTGCCGCGGGCAGGCCTGCCTGCAGCGTCGCCTGCGTCACCAGCGAGAAGCCGATCGACAGCCCGGCGCCAAGGCCGGACCAGGCGAGGCCGCTGACCGAGCGCTCCAGCTCCCGCTCGCCCTGCTCGCGCACCACCTCGTGGATGACCAACGAGCGCACCACGGCGTTCTCGGCCGCCTGCTTCTGCTCCTGCTCGCTCAGGTGCGGGGACTGCAGCCCGGCTCGGTCGCTCATCGCTGGAACTCCAGTGCCGGCAGGGTAGGACGGCGGACGGCCGCCGGGGCGTCCGGTCTCGGCTCAGACCGGACGCATGCCGAGGCGGGCGAGGAGCTGCATGTCTCGGTTCTCGCTCGGGTTCGGCGTGGTGAGCAACTTCTCGCCGTAGAAGATCGAGTTCGCGCCGGCGAGGAAGCACAGCGCCTGGGTCTCGTCGCTCATGCCCTCCCGGCCGGCGGACAGGCGGACGTGGCTGGCCGGCATGGCGATGCGGGCGGCGGCGATCACGCGGACGAAGTGGAGCGGGTCGACGGCGGCGGCGTCGGCGAGCGGCGTGTTGGCGACGCGCACCAGCATGTTGATCGGCACGCTTTCGGGATGCCTCGGCAGCGAGGCCAGGGTGGCGATGAGGCCGGACTGGTCCTCGACCGTCTCGCCCATGCCGACGATGCCGCCGCAGCACACGGCGATGCCGGCGTCGCGCACGTGCGCCAGGGTGTCGAGGCGGTCCTGGTAGGTGCGTGTGGTGATGACGGCGCCGTAGTACTCGGGCGAGGTGTCGAGGTTGTGGTTGTAGTAGTCGAGCCCGGCGTCGCGCAGGCGGGCTGCCTGGGGCGGGCCCAGCATGCCCAGCGTGACGCAGGACTCCATGCCGAGCGCCTTCACCCCCTCGACCATGGCGCACACCGTGTCGAGGTCGTGGTCCTTCGGGCTGCGCCAGGCTGCGCCCATGCAGAAGCGGCTGGCGCCGGCCGCCCTGGCGGCGCGCGCCTCGGCGAGCACGGCATCCACCGCCATCAGCCGAGTGGCCTTGATCGGCGCGTCCAGCGCAGCGCTCTGCGGGCAGTAGGCGCAGTCCTCGGGGCAGCCGCCGGTCTTGATCGAAAGCAAGGTGGAGATCTGCACGGCGCACGGATCGAAGTGGGCGCGGTGGGCGGACTGGGCGCGGAACATCAGCTCGGGGAACGGCAGCGCCATCAGGGCGCGGATCTCGGCCTGGGTCCAATCGTAGCGCAGCGCGGCCTCGGTTGCGGGACCACAGGTGCTGCGATCGACGACACCATCGGGCATGGAACGGATACTCCCTGGACTGCCCCGGTGTGCCACAGCCGGGGCGGTCTGGAAAAGGGAGCGGGCGGGCTGGCCCTGCCGGCCTACTCGCCCGACGCGCGTCAGGTCCTGAGCGCGTTGATCATGGTCTCGCCGAGCAGGGACGGGCTCGACGCGACGTGGATGCCGGCGGACCGCATCGCGTCGATCTTGGCCGCCGCGGTATCGTTGCCGCCGGTGATGACGGCGCCGGCGTGGCCCATGCGTCGGCCTGGTGGGGCGGTAGCGCCGGCGATGAAGCCCACGGTCGGCTTCTTCACCGCGTTGTCGCGCAGGAAGTGGGCGGCGTTGATCTCGGACGCGCCGCCGATCTCGCCGATCATGACGATCGACTCCGTTTCCGGGTCGTGGAGGAACATCTCCAGCACCTCGATGAAGTCGAGCCCCTTCACAGGGTCGCCGCCGATGCCGACGCAGGTGCTCTGGCCGAGGCCGACTGCGGTGGTCTGCGCCACCGCCTCATAGGTCAGGGTGCCGGAGCGCGACACGATGCCGACGCGGCCCTTGCGGTGGATGTGGCCCGGCATGATGCCGATCTTGCACTCCTCCGGGGTGATGATGCCGGGGCAGTTCGGGCCGATCAGGATGGAGGGACTGTTCCGCAGCGCCGCCTTGACCCGGACCATGTCCAGCACCGGGATGCCCTCGGTGATGCACACGATCAGCGGCATCTCGGCGGCGATGGCTTCCAGGATGGAGTCGGCGGCGAACGGCGGCGGCACGTAGATCACGCTAGCGGTGGCGCCGGTGCGCTCGCGCGCCTCGCTGACGGTGTCGAACACCGGCAGGTCGAGATGGGTGGAGCCGCCCTTTCCGGGCGTGACGCCGCCGACCATCTTCGTACCGTAGGCGATCGCCTGCTCGGCGTGGAAGGTGCCCTGGGAGCCGGTGAAGCCCTGGGTGATGACCTTGGTGTTGCTGTCGACCAGGACCGACATCAGTTCTTGCTCCCCTTGGCGCCAGCGTCCTTGACCGCGGCCACGATCTTTCTTGCCGCGTCTGACAGGTTGTCGGCGTTGATGATCGGAAGCCCGCTCTCGTCGATCAGCTTCTGGCCGAGCTCGACGTTGGTGCCTTCCAGCCGCACCACCAGCGGCACGTTCAGCTTCACCTCGCGCGACGCCTCGATCACCGCGGTGGCGATGATGTCGCAGCGCATGATGCCGCCGAAGATGTTGACCAGGATGCCCTCGACGTTCCTGTCGGACAGCAGGATCTTGAAGGCTGCGACCACGCGTTCCTTGGTGGCGCCGCCGCCGACGTCGAGGAAGTTGGCGGGCTCCGCGCCTTCGAGCTTGATGATGTCCATGGTGGCCATGGCCAGGCCGGCGCCGTTGACCATGCAGCCGATCGAGCCGTCCAGCGCGATGTAGCTCAGGCCATGGCGAGCGGCTTCCAGCTCCTTGGGATCCTCCTCGCTCTCGTCGCGCAGGTCCTCCAGCTCGGGGTGGCGGAACAGGGCGTTGTCGTCGAAGGTCATCTTGGCGTCGAGCGCCACCAGCGTGCCGGCGCCGGTGACCACCAGCGGATTGATCTCGATCGAGGCGGCGTCGAGGGCGACGAAGGCGGTGTAGATGGAGCGCATCACCTTGCCGAAATGGGCGATGGACTTGCCCTTAAGGCCGAGGCCGGCGGCGAGGTCGCGGGCGATGTAGTCGGAGTAGCCGAGTGCCGGGTCGATGGTGGCGTTGAGGATCTTCTCCGGGCTCGCGTGCGCGACCTCCTCGATCTCCATGCCGCCCTCGCGCGACGCGATCAGCGCGATGCGGCCGGTCTCGCGGTCGGTCAGCATGGACAGGTACAGCTCGCTGCTGATGTCGCAGCCGGCCTCGACGTAGAGGCGGTTGACCTGCTTGCCGGCGGGGCCGGTCTGCTTGGTGACCAGCACGTGGCCGAGCATGGCGGTGGCGGCCTCCTCGGCCTCGGCCGGGCTCTTCACCAGGCGGATGCCGCTCTTGCCGTTGGGGTCGTCCCTGAACCGGCCGGCGCCGCGGCCGCCGGCGTGGATCTGCGACTTCACCACGTAGACCGGCCCCGGCAGCGAGCGGGCGGCGGTCAGCGCTTCCTCCGGCGAGCGCGCGACGCGGCCGTCCAGCACCGGCAGGCCGTAGCCCTTCAGCAGGGTCTTGGCCTGGTATTCGTGGATGTTCATGCCGCGCGGGCTCCTTCCGGGTGGCCTGCGTCCAGAACGGAGCAGGATCAAGCGGATCGCTGTCCGGTCATGGCCCGCAGACCGTGTCGCGTCTTCCGGTTAAAGGTCCGGGATCGCACCGGGCGGGATGTTTGCATCCGCCGTGCGACAAAGTCACGCTGCGGTGCACAATCCGCGGCGGCGGTTCCGGCCTTTCGACAAGGGGTCGGGCAGTGGCATAAGGGCCGGCTGAAGGCTGCGCCAGAAAGGCACCAATCCGATGAAGCATTGGCGGATCGAGGACGTGGCGTGGGACCGGTTCGAGGCAGGCCGCGTGGACCCGGACGTGCTGCGCCTGGTCAAGGCGGCGTCGGTGGTGGAGCGCAACGGGGTCGACTACGCGGTGTACCTCAACAACGTGTTCACCGACGACCCGGACTTCCAGCAAGCGGCGGACAACTGGGCGGTCGAGGAGGTGCAGCACGGCGACGCGCTCGGGCAGTGGGCGATGCTGGCGGACCCGTCCTGGGATTATCCAGGGGCGTTCGAGCGCTACCGCAGCTCGTACCACATCCCCCTCGAGGTGGACGCGTCGGTGCGCGGCTCGCGGACCGGCGAGCTGATCGCGCGCTGCATGGTCGAAACCGGGACCTCGAGCTTCTACACGGCGCTGGCGGATGCGACCGACGAGCCGGTGCTGAGAACGATTGCCAAGCAGATCGCGGCGGACGAGTACCGGCACTTCAAGCTGTTCTACGACCACATGCACCGCTACCTGAAGCGCGAGCGCCTGGGCCTGGTGGCGCGCACCCGGATCGCGCTCGGGCGTGTGACGGAAAGCGAGGACGACGAGCTCGCCTACGCCTACCACTGCACCAACGAGCCGGACGGGATCGCATACGACCATACCCGCTGCATCGCGGCGTACATGTCGCGGGCGATGGGCTACTACC
>CAXTOD010000050.1:0-12848 GCA_964245705.1 uncultured Acetobacteraceae bacterium | reverse complement strand
GCCGGGGGGCGATCGCCGAGCGGCTGTCCGCGATCTGGCTGACCCCGCAGATGGACCGGCTGTTCGTCGAGGGCGCCTCGGGCCGCCGCCGCTTCCTCGACCGCCTGGTGCTGGCCCTGGAGCCGGGCCACGCCCGGGAGATCGCCGCGCATGACGAGGCGATGGGCGGCCGCAACCGGCTGCTGGCGACCGGACGGGCGCAGGGCGCCTGGATCGACGGGCTGGAGCTGTCCATTGCGCGCCACGCGGTGGCCGCCGCCGCGGCGCGCCTGGACGTGGCCCTGGTGCTGCCGCCGCTGGCGCCCGCCTCGCTGGTCGCCCGCTGGCGCAGCGCCTGCGAAACCGCGCTGTCCGACCTGGGGCTGGTCAGCGCGGCGCGCACCGCGGAGGTCGCCGCGGTTCCGGCCCCGGCCTGCGTGCAGGCGCTGGCGCGGATCAACGCCGACGAGACCGCCCAGCTCAGCCTGCGCCGCTGGATCGCGGCGCGTCCGGGCTGGCGCCCGACCTGACGACCGCAGGCTTGGAGCCGATCCCGGAGCCGACGACGAGCGGCCTGGAGAGCAGGTAGCCCTGCAGGCCGTTGCGGCCGGCGATCGACATCAGGCGTATCCGCCCGGGCGTCTCGATGCCCTCGGCCGTCACCCCCATCGCCGGCCCAGGATCACGATGCGGGCGGCCAGCGCCGGCGCCTCCGGACTCGACGCGATGTTCTCGATGAGCCAGCAGTCGATCTTGATCTTGTCGACGTGCCGATGGTCTCCTGGATGCCTTTCGGCAGAGGTGGTTCACCTGGATCGGATCAAATCCAAGAGGCTCAAGCCCCTGGCATCGCGTAAAGTGCCGATCGTGGAACGGCGCGAAACCGTTGGAGATCAGCGCGTGGGTCACGACGTGGTCATTCTGGTCCTGGCTCACAAGACAAAGCCTCTGGAGGGCTTGTTGCGTGTTCTGGATCCGAGCTTCCGCATCATAATCCATCTCGACGCGAAGTCGGATGCGTTGCCCCACGATCTGCCATCGCACGCGTCGGTGCTGGACACTCGTCTCGACATATTCTGGGGCGGCTTCTCGATGTTCCGCGCGATCCGCGCGCTTATAGACGAGGCCTACCGCGCCGTGCCGCGGTTCGGCCGCGCCGTCCTGATAAGCGGGGACTCTCTGCCCGTGGTGCCTGGACGGCAGCTTCACGAAATCCTTGCCGATCACACGCGCGAATACATCGGCCTGTGTGAGATACCAAGCGACAGCAGGCTGCGTGGATCATCATTGGAAGAAGCGCGTTCTCTGTGCGGAGGCAGCATCCTGCCGTGGCGGTTCCAGAACTTCTGTTTCTATGACAACGTCCTGCTCAACCCGGGAACGCTTGAAGCGGTGCAGGCCAAATACGACGTCGTCAGGGAGACCGCGAGCTACCTGCGCGGCTCGGTGAAGGAGATCGCCGAACAACTCGCTTGCAACCTTCCGCCGCGCGCGGACCTGTATCAGACCTTCTACTATGGCGAGGCCTGGTGGGCATTGACACGTGCCGCACTGGACCTCGTCGTCGACGACATCCATGCCCGCGCGCATGTGGAGTTCTTCCGGTTCCTTCAGGCGCCGGAGGAGCATTTCATCCAGACCCTGCTGGGAAACAAGCGGCGCGCGCTCCACGCCCTTGAAAGGCAGATCATCTGCAGTCCCGTATTCGTTGACCACAATGATCCCGCTCGCTCGTCCCTTGGACATGACGCCCTTTCAGCGGAAGGATTTCGTGCCGCACGGAGCTCGGGGCCTTACCTGTTTGCGCGCAAGTACGACCCCGACCTTGCCCCGGACGTCGCCGCAGCCATCGCGGAAGGCCGTTACTTCGAGAGCCTTGCGGGAGGTACGGACACGCCCTGAGCCCGACTCATACCGGCGGCGTCGGGTGACCGGTAGGCGAGCAGGCATCAGAACTCCTGTCAGCCTTGATATCGGGGTTTCCAAAGGGCGACCACCCTTTGGCAGGTCCAGGGCAGGGTCCTGGCTTGTGCAGGTCGAACCCTGCCGCCGTTCGATCATGCTCGACCGTGTGAGCGCCTACACCGCCGCCTCGGCCGCCGGTTCTGACAGCAGCGCGTCCAGCTCGCTCCCGCAGACCGGGCGGGAGAACAGGTAGCCCTGCAGGCCGCTGCAGCCGGCGGTCGACATCAGCCGCATCTGCTCGGGCGTCTCGATGCCTTCGGCCGTCACCGTCACCCCGATCGCCTGGCCCAGGATGACGATGCAGGCGGCGAGCGCCAGCGCCTCGGGATCCGACGCGATGTTCTCGATGAAGGACCGGTCGATCTTGATCTTGTCGACGTGCAGCCGGCGCAGGTAGCTCAGGCTCGAATAGCCGACGCCGAAATCGTCCAGCGCGATGCGGAAGCCGGACTGGCGCAGCTGGTCGAGCGCCGCCTGCGTGGTCTCGTCGTTGCCCAGCAGCACGCCCTCGGTGATCTCCAGCTCGATCTGCTGCGGCGACACGCCGGCCGCCTGCACGGTGCGCGCCACCGTTTGCGCGAAGCCGGGGGTCTGGAGCTGCACCGGCGACAGGTTGACCGACAGGAACAGGTCGGGGCGGCGACGCGCGATCGACACCGCGTCGGACAGCACGAACGCGCCGAGCTGGCGGATCAGCCCGGTTTCCTCGGCGATGGCGACGAACTCCTGCGCCGGGACCAGCTCGCCGTCCTGCCGGCGCCAGCGGGCCAGGGCCTCGAAGCCGACGATCCCGCAGGTCCCGACGCTGACCTGGGGCTGGTAGCAGACGAACAGGCCGTCGCGTGTCAGCAGGGCCTGGCGCAGCTCGTCCTCGAGCACCTGGCGGCGGCGCAGCTTGCGGTCCAGGCCGACGGAGAAGCAGCAGCGGCAGTTCCGCCCGTCGGCCTTGGCCTGGTAGAGCGCGATGTCGGCGCGCCGGTGCAGGTCCTGCACGGTGCCGCCGTCCAGCCCGGCTTCCAGGGCGACGCCGATGCTGATCCCGACATGGGTTTCGGCGCCGCCGACGCGGAACGGCACCGCCATCGCCTCGAACAGCCGGTCGCAGATGCGCTCGACCTGTTCCGGGCCGTCCAGCACGTCGACCAGGACGGCGAACTCGTCGCCGCCCAGCCGCGCCACCATGTCCATCGGCCGGAACACCTCGCGCAGCCGCTGCCCGAAGGCGCGCAGCAGGGCGTCGCCCATCTGGTGTCCCAGCATGTCGTTGACCTGCTTGAACCGGTCCAGGTCGATCATGAACAGCCCGGCCTGCCCGGTGCCGGCCTCCGGCGACACGCAGGCCCGGAGCCGGCGGTCGAACAGGGCGCGGTTGGGCAGCCCGGTGAGCAGGTCGTGCTCGGCCATGTGCCGGGCGTTGGCCTCGTTCTCGCGCAGCTCGTGCACCGAGCGCTCCTGCGCCAGGCTGATCCTCCAGAACGAGCGGAGCAGCAGGAACACGGCCGCGAACAGCACCAGGGCGAGGGCCAGCGCCATTGGCACCAGCAGGGCCAGGATCCGCCGCCCGGGAAGCTCGGGCCGCCAGATGATCCAGCCGACCGGGCGGCCCAGGGGGTCGTGCAGCGCCAGGGCGTGCTCCTTCGGGCGCGTGACGCCGGTGTCCGAGTAGCGCACGCCGTCGAGCGAGTAGCGGCGGAACACCGCGGCGAGGTAGGCGCGGTCGAACCGCTTCAGGTCGACCAGCACGTCGTCCCGCGTGCCGCCGTCCGGGCGGGGCACGCGGACGATCACGGCGCCGACCGCCATCGGCCTGCCCTGCACCAGCATGATGCCGCTGCGGTGCGGCATGTCGGCGATGCGGCGCGGGCCGGGCTCCGGTGCCGCCGCCGACGTCGCCGTCGCCGGACCGGGTGCCGGGTCCGGAGGTGCGGCGTCCTGCCTGAGCAGCCGGACCAGCGGGAGCAGGTCGGGGGCGACGGAGGCGAAGGCAGCGTTGCCGACGCGGCGGCCGGACAGGCTGGCGTAGACCGGGTGGTCGTCGGCGCCGAGGACGTAGACCATCTGGTGGTCGAACATCATGTACAGCCACACGCCGGTGAACCGGTCGAGCCATCCGGGGTCATGCGCGGGCCTGGCCAGCTCGTTGGCGAAGGCGGGCCAGGCGGCGACGCTGCGCTGCTGGCTGGCGAGGTCCTCGAGCGTGTCCTCGATCGAGATGCTGGCGATGCGGGTCTGGTGCCCGGCCGACACCGCGTTCGCCTGGCGCGCCGTCCAGTCGAGCGCCAGGCCGCCCGCGCCCAGCCCGAAGGCGATGACGACCAGGGTCGGCGCCACGACGGAGCGCATGAAGCGGGTCCGGACGCTGGACGGTTGCACGGCTGGCTCGGACATCGGGACGAGCTTATCCCGTTCCGTCAGGCAAATGACTAACAAAATGTTGTCCGATGTGACGCCGGCACGAACGCGGCTCGTTTCGTGGACCGTCCGCTCCGGCGGCGGACGCCGTGCCGGGCTCCCAAGCTGGCCAGACGGCGGATTGTCCCGTATTGCCGCCGTTCCGGCGAGGGCGGCCGGATGGAGGCATCCATGTCGACACCGCGCGTTCCCCGGCGGCGCTGGACCATCGGCCTGCTGCTCGGGTCCGGCGTGCTGATCAACTATTTCGACCGGATCAGCCTGTCGGTCGCGGCACCGCAGCTGCATGCGAGCTTCGGCCTGACGCCGGTGCAGCAGGGCTGGCTGCTGAGCGGGTTCTTCTGGTCGTACGCGCTGCTGCAGATCCCGACCGGGCTGGTGCTGGACCGGTTCGGGGTGACGCGGGTGAACCGGATCAGCACCCTGCTCTGGGGCGTCGCCTCGATCGGCACCGCGTTCGTCAGCGGCTTCGCCGGGATCATGGTCGCCCGGGTCGTGCTGGGCATCGCCGAGGCGCCGGGCTTCCCGGCCAGCGCCAAGGCGACCGGCTACTGGTTCCCGCGCCAGGAGCGGGCGCTGGCGACGGCGGTCTTCGACGCGGCGGCCAAGTTCTCCAACGTGATCGGGGTGCCGCTGGTCGGGCTGGCGGTGGTCACGCTCGGCTGGCGCTGGGGCTTCGGCATCACCGGGCTGCTCAGCCTGTGCTACTTCGTGGCGTTCGTGCTGATCTACCGCGACCCGAGCCGGGACCGGCGGCTGAGCCGGGCAGAGCACGAGTACATCGTCGCGGGGGGCGCCACCCCGGAAGGTCCGGCGCCCGCCGGCGGTTCCCGGCTGCTGGGCCAGCTGCTGCGCAACCGCAAGGTGTGGGGGCTGTCGGTCGGCTTCGCCGCCTACGGCTACTCGTTCTACCTGTTCCTGACCTGGCTGCCGAACTACCTGGTGCAGAGCATGCACATGAGCATCCTGAGGTCGGCCGGGTTCGCCGCGATCCCGTGGGCCTGCGCCACCGTGTCGGACCTCGTGGTGGGCGGCTGGCTGATCGACCACCTGATCGGGCGCGGCGGCGACGAGACGGTTGTGCGCAAGACGGTGCTGGTGGTCGGCATGCTGTTCGGGCTTGCCGTGTTCGGCGCGACGCTGACGCGCGATCCCGGCTGGGCGATCGCGTGGATCTCGATCGCGCTGTCCGGGCTGGCGGCGGCGGCGCCGGTGGGCTGGTCGATCCCGTCGCTGATCGCGCCGCAGGGCGGCACCGCCACCATCGGCAGCATCATGAACTTCGGCAACAACATGATGGGCGTGGTGGCGCCGGTGGCGACCGGCTACGCGATCGCGCTGTCCGGGTCGTACACGCTGAGCTTCCTTCTCGCCGGGATCGTGCTGCTGGTCGGGATCGCGTCCTACGTGTTCGTGCTGGGACGGCTGGAGCCGATCGTGCTGCCGGAGCCCTGACGGGACGCGGCGGCTACAGCAGGCGGCGCTCGGCCAGGTTGCGCATCAGCGCGTTGATGCCGTACCGCCAGGGCGGGGCGTCCTGGGACTGCGTCACCCGGTTGACCAGGCGGCCGAGCGCGGGGGCGGCGATCTCCACCTGGTCGCCGAGCTTGTGGGTGAAGCCGCCGCCGGGGGTGTCGCGGTCCTGCACCGGCGCGAACAGGGTGCCGAGGAACAGCATGAACCCGTCGGGATACTGGTGATGGGCGCCGATCGTCTGCGCCACCAGGTCCTCGGGGTCGCGGCTGATCTCGCGCATGGAGCTTTGGCCGTGCAGCACGAAGCCGTCGTCGGCGCCGGTCACGGTCAGGCTCAGCACCAGGCCGCGCACGTCGTCGAGCCCGAAGCCCTCGTCGAACAGGCGCAGGAAGGGCCCGATGGCGCAGGACGCGTTGTTGTCCTTGGCCTTGCCGAGCAGCAGGGCGCTGCGGCCCTCGACGTCGCGCAGGTTGACGTCGTTGCCGAGCGTGGCGCCCCGGATCCGGCCCTGGCTGTCCACCGCCAGCACCACCTCCGGCTCCGGGTTGTTCCAGGAGGAGGAGGCCAGGATGCCGACCGCGGCGCCGGCGCCCACCGCAGACAGCACCGGGGCCTTGGTGAACACTTCCGCGTCCGGGCCGATGCCGACCTCCAGGTACTGCGACCAGATGCCCTCGCGGATCAGCACCTGCTTGGCCCGCATCGCTTCCGGCGAGCCGGGCCGGAGGGCGTCGAGCCGGCTGCCGATGGATCCGGCGAGCTGGGTGCGCAGCAGGGCCGCCCGGGCCGGGTCGCCCTTGGCGCGCTCCTCGATCACCCGCTCGACCATGCTGCCGGCAAACGTCACGCCGCAGGCCTTGATCGCCTGCAGGTCGCAGGGGGCCAGGAGGGTGGGGCCGTCGCCGGCTCGGTCGGCGCCGAGGCTGCGGGCGATCACCTCCTGCGCGTCCCAGGAGCGGGTGTCGGGCACGGCGGAGGCGGCGCCTGCCGGATCGTCGCGCTCCAGCAGTGCCGACAGGGTGGGACCGGCCGCCGTGACGTCCACCAGCCGGCTGCCGCGCAGCTGCACCAGGCAGGGGCCGCCGACCTCCGGGTCCTGGACCCGGCCGATCAGGGTGGCGGAGCCGGCATCGTCGGGAAGCAGGGTCATGACGGGAAGGCCTCCGGCCGTCGGATGCCCTTCTCCTACCACCTGGCCAGCACCGGCAGAAGCAGGCGCGAGGACACGGCGATGCACAGGCAGGCCAGCATGTACCAGAAGGCGATGTAGAGCGGGTCGTCCGAGGGGCAGGCGAACACGAACACGAACGCGCCCCAGGCGGCGGCGGCGATGCCCACGCTCCAGGCGGTGCCGGAACGGTCGGTGGGGGCGCCGCGACGCATCAGGACCGCGAGCCCGGTCGCCGCCGGCAGCGCCAGCAGCAGCATCTTGGCCAGGCACTGCACGCCGTGCCGCCAGTCGAGCCGCGCCGCCAGCGAGGCCCAGCCGGCGCGGCCGGCGTCGAGCCCCCAGCCGACGGCGAGGCAGGCGACCACGATTGCCAGCACCCAGCGTATCCCCCGACGCGGCGAGCCGGCCGGGTGGAACGAGATCACCGAGGCCGCGCCGCTGACGGCGGCGATCAGGCCGAGGCTGGTCAGCTTCCACCAGAAGCTCGGCTGGTGCATCGCCGCCGGCATGTCGGGACGCATCGCGCCCATCAGCAGGAACAGCGCCAGCTCCACGAGGCAGATGCCGCCGACGAGCAGGCCGTCGCGCCCGTCGGTGCGCGGCTGCACCGGCCGGAGGTCCGCGCTCAGGCGGTCGATCAGGGGATCATCCGGCATCTTCGCGGTCCTGGATCATGGCACTCAGCCGGCCGAGGCCGCGATGGATGTTGACCTTCACCAGCGACATGGTCTGCCCGGTCCGGCGGGACGCTTCCAGGATGCTGAGACCCTGCAGCTTGACCAGGCGGATGACGTCGGCCTGGGCCGGCTTGAGCTCGGCCAGGAGGCGTTCGAGCGACACGGCGCTGGACACCGCGTCCTCGTGGCCGGCGACGGAAAGGTTCTCGTCCAGCTCCTCGGTGGGATGGGACTTCATGGCGCGCAACCGGTCGATCCACTTGTAGCGGGCGATGGCACCGAGCCAGGCGCCGAACGGCCGGGCCGGATCAAAGGTGTGCCGCTTCTCGTGCACGGCAAGCAGCGCGTCCTGCACGGCGTCGTCGACCATCGCCGGCGGCAACCGACGGAGGTAGTAGCGGCGCAGCCAGGCGGCCAGCTCCGTGAGCAGGCGGCGGTAGCTGTCGGCGTCGCCGGCCTGCGCCGCCTGCATCATCCTGTCCCAGTCGGGCTCGGCCACGCGGATCCCCGTCGATGCTGCCGCCGCCGGTCGCGCGCCGCCTCGCCTTGACAGGATAGGCCGGCCGGCCGCGCGGCGCGAGCATCCGGATCGGCGTCCGGGCGCCAGGCTGCGCGCACGTCCCTGTCCGTCGCGGCTGCATGATCCCGTTCGGTCGGGCGGTGCGCACGGTTACAGCGGAACGGGCGGCGGCGATGTAACCGCGGGCCCGCTTCCCGCGAACGAGCCAGCGGACGGGAGGGCCTCCATGACGGGAACGACATCGCGCACCGCACCGAAAGCGCATCCGGCGGTCGTGCGCCTGACGCACTGGATCGCTGCCGCCTCGGTGATCTGCATGATCATGAGCGGCTGGCAGATCTACAACGCGTCGCCGATCCTGTTCTTCACCTTTCCGGCGTGGGCGACGCTCGGCGGCTGGCTCGGCGGCGCGCTCGCCTGGCACTTCGCCGCCATGTGGACCCTGTTCGGGGCCGGCCTGGTCTACCTGGCCTACGGCGTCGGCAGCGGGCATTTCCGGCGCGACATCCGCCCGCCCGGACCGCGCGCGGTGCTGCGCGACGCCGGCGCCGCCCTGCGGCTGCGCCTTTCCCACCGCGAAGGGCACTACAACGCGGTGCAGCGCCTGCTTTATGCCGGCGTGCTGGTGGTGGCGGTGCTGGTGGTCGCCAGCGGGCTGTCGATCTGGAAGCCGGTGCAGCTCGGATGGCTGACCTGGTGCTTCGGCGGCTACGACCTGGCGCGCCGGATCCACTTCGCCCTGATGGCGGCGATCGTGGGCTTCCTGGCCCTGCACCTGCTGCTGGTGGCGCTCGTGCCCTCGACGCTGCGCAGCATGATCACCGGCGGACGACTGGCACCGCGCGGAACGGAAGACCCGGCGTGAGCGCGATTGAACGGCGTCCGGGACACGACGCGGTCCGTCCGGAGCTCCTCAAGGTCGAGCGGCGCCTGATGCTTCGCGGCGCGTTGTCGCTCGGCGCGCTGTCGATGCTGACCGGATGCAACCTCGACGACAACGACGCGGTGGACAAGGCGCTGGCCGCGGTGTCGCGCTTCAACGACCGGGTGCAGGCGGCGCTGTTCGATCCTGGCCGGCTGGCCGCCACGTTCCCGCCGAGCGCCATCACCCGGCCGTTCCCGTTCAACGCGTACTACGGCATGGACGACATACGCCGGGTCGACGCGTCGGCCTGGCGGCTGGAACTGTCGGGCCTGGTCGCCGACCGCAGGCCGTGGTCGCTCGCCATGCTGCGGCAGCTGCCGCAGCGGAGCCAGATCACCCGGCACATCTGCGTGGAAGGCTGGAGCGCGATCGGGCAATGGTCGGGCGTGCCGTTCTCGATCTTCCTGCGCCGGATCGGCGCGGACCTGCGTGCCCGCTATGTCGGCTTCAGGTGCTTCGACGACTACTTCACCAGCATCGACATGGCGACGGCGCTGCATCCGCAGACGATCATGGCGCTGGACTACGGCAACGAGCCGCTTCCCGCGGCCTATGGCGCGCCGATGAAGCTGCGCATGCCGACCAAGCTCGGCTACAAGAACCCGAAATACATCGCAGCCATCACCGTCACCAACCGCAATCCGGGGGGCTACTGGGAGAACCAGGGCTACAACTGGTTCGGCGGATCGTGAGGACGGATCGACGATTTGCATGCGCGGCACGCGCGCAGCGATGTGCGCCCGGACGAGCAACAGAGTGCCTGATCTGGTGCAGACCGGCGGACATGGAAGCAAACGTCGGACGCACAGCAGCTGGGGCTGCCGCCGGAATCGGCGCTGCGTCGGCCTGCGCCTCCGTCTTGCCGATCAGGCCTCGGTTCCAGCGGATGCGCGCCGGCTGCCGCCATCCATTCCAGCGGATCTGCGTGGAGACGGACCAGCTGTTGCACGTCCGGGCGGATAACGGTGCGCGCCATGACATCTGTAACCGCGAGAGCAGTGCTGGCGAATGACCATGCAGGGTACGGCGACGATGCCGACTGCCCGTGCAGCATGAGGATACACAGGATGAACCGCTTGTTCGTTGTTCCGGCCGCCGCCCTGTTGGCGTTGCCGCTGTCCGCCGGCGCGTTCGCGCAGGATGCGGCCCATACGCCGACGACGCATGGCAGCATGTCCCATCCCACCGCGATGAGCCACGGCGGCGCGATGGCGCATGACGGCATGGGTCACGGCACCATGTCCCACGACACGATGGGACACGGCGCCATGGCGCATGCGACGCCGGACAGGATGTCCGCTCCGGACCAGCCGAAGTAGCCGGCCGCGTCGTCGGGCGGAGCGACCGGGCGGCCGGGGCGGGTAGACCCGCCGCGGCTGCCCGTTCTCATGCGCGGGCGGCGGCGAGGATGGGGCCGCCCCGGCCGGCCTGCACCAGGATCGCGGTGTCGAGCCCGGTCCGGGTCGGCGCGGGAAGAACGAAGGTTCGGGTCGGGCCGGTCGCGTCTCCCAGCGGCACCACCTCACGCACCACGTTGCGGTGCGGCAGGGTGCGGCCGCCGTTCTCGCCGCGCCGGATCGGCACCTGCAGGATCCTGGGGTCGTAGCGCACCAGCAGCACGACGGCGCCCGGTCCGGCGCCGGTCACGGTGACGCGGTCGCCGGCCAGGGCGATGACGGGTCCGCCGGCGCCGCGGTCGGCCTGCCGGATCAGCCCGTCGAGCTGCGCGCGGTCGTCGCCGACCACGTCGCTGCGTCCGTTGACGACGACCTCCGGGGTGAACACCTCGCGACGCCCGAAGGCGGCGGCGTAGTCCTGCTGGCGCCGGGTGAAGGCGGGGTCGCCAAACGTGTCCCGCCAGCCGAGGTGGTCCCAGTAGGTGACCTGCCAGGACAGGACCAGCAGGTCGGGACGGTCGGCAACCGCCAGGACGTTGGCGTTGGCCGGAGGACAGGACGAGCAGCCCTGGCTCTGGAACAGCTCCACCACCGTGGGGTGGGTGGCGTCGGCTGCCCGGGCGGTTCCGGACGGCGGTGACGCCGCCCCGGCCAGGATGGTGAACGCGGCGGCGGCGAACCGCCTCGGGATGCGCAGGGCCATGACCGGAACTCCTTCATCAGCCTGTCGCCCGGATCGTGGGCAGGTGCGGCTGATCGGGAATTCGATGCGGGGAGCGGCCGGTTACAGGACCGGAGGGGCGGCCGCCGGGCGCGTCAGGCGGGGCCGGGCTTCTGTCGGACCAGGGTGCGGATGCTGCGGAACGAGACCAGCTTGTGCCGTCGCGTGTCCCACAGCGCGAGCCGGGTGCAGCGGAAGCTGTGGCGCAGCGACAGGCGCGGCGCCGCCTGGAGTTCCGGATTCGCCTCGTGGCAGGCGCGCAGGCGGTAGTTGGGGATCCGGCTGGACAGGTGGTGGATGTGGTGGAAGCCGATGTTGCCGGTGAGCCAGTGCAGCGGCCGCGGCAGGTCGTAGAAGGAGGACCCCTGCACCGCCGCCGCCGCGAAGTCCCAGGACGGCTTCGGCTGCCAGTAGGTGTCCTCGAACTGGTGCTGCACGTAGAACAGCCAGATCCCGATGGTCGCCGCCAGCAGCACCACGGGAAGCCAGCCGAGCAGCAGCGGCAGCGGGCCGAGCAGCACCACCAGAAGCACGGCGCCGCCCACCAGCGCCGCGTCGGTGCCGAGAACGCTGAGCCAGTCGCGCCAGCGCCGGCGCGGGCTGCCGACCGGGATGCGCTGGCTGATCAGGAACAGCCAGGTCGGGCCGATGCCGAACATCACCAGCGGGTGCCGGTAGAGCCGGTAGGCCAATCGACGCCACGGCGGCAGCGCCAGGTACTCGTCCAGGGTCAGCGTGGTCACGTCGCCGATGCCGCGCCGGTCGAGGTTTCCCGCGCTGGCGTGATGGATCGCGTGGTCGCCGCGCCAGGAGGCGTAGGGGGTCAGGGTCAGCACGCCGAGCACGCCGCCGAGCAGGTCGTTCATGCGGCGCGACGGGAAGAAGGAGCCGTGACCGCAATCGTGCTGGAACATGAACAGCCGCACCACCAGGAAGGCAGCCACCGGCACCAGCAGGAGGACCCACCAGACGCCGTGGTCGATGCCGAGCAGGATGGCGGTCATCGCCGCCAGGAACGGCAGGCCGGTGTTCACGAGCTGGAATGCCGCCCGCCGCCCATCAGGCTTCAGGTGCGGGGCCACCATCTTCCGCCAGCTTCCGGAGGTGATGCTCGATGGGGCAGGCGGCGTCGCAGGGTCAGGCATTCACGTTCCGGTCGGGTCGAAGAGGTGCAGATGGGGGCGAAGCGGGATCTTCTCAAGCGGCAAGGGTCGCGGCCGGCGTGGTTCCGCCAGCCGCCGGAGTTGGCCTGGCGGACCGGCTGCCGATCGACGGTGCTGCGGGCGCGGTGCACCTTCGGCAATGTCGGTTACGTCGGGATCGGTGACCGGTTCAACCGGAGCCTGTCGCGTGGTTGTCGGATCGGTAGCTTCGTGCCGCTTCCACGACGCGATCGTCGTTTTGGTAACGGTATGGATTCAGCGACAGGTCAACATGGTCCGGGACCAGTGCCTCACATTCATTCGACCTAAACGAACATTAAACGCTCGTTAAGATGTTCGGGCCTAGTCGAGGTGTCCCGGCCGTGACCGCGTCCTGCGGACCGCCACCATCGCGATGAGGTTTCCGTGCATTCGTTCCGATCCACGCTGCTCGCCACTGCAG
>CAXTOD010000049.1:0-12911 GCA_964245705.1 uncultured Acetobacteraceae bacterium | reverse complement strand
CCTGGTCCTGCAGGTCGCACTGGCCGCCCTGGTCGCAGATCGGGCAGTCCAGCGGGTGGTTGATGAGCAGGAACTCCATCACCGCGCGGCGGGCGCGGCGCACCACCTCGGTGTCGGTCCTGACCACCATGCCGTCCATCACCGGGTAGCCGCAGGACGCCACCGGCTTCGGCGCCTTCTCGATCTCGACCAGGCACATGCGGCAGTTGCCGGCGATGCTCAGCCGCTCGTGGTAGCAGAAGCGCGGGATTTCCTTGCCGGCGGCCTCGCAGGCCTGCAGCACGGAGGAGCCGTTCGCGACTTCGACCTGGATCCCGTCGACGGTGACCTTGGCCATGCTGTCCTACTCCGCCGCGACCGAAAGCGCCTGCGGCTCCGCCACCGGCAGGTTATCCGGCGTGACCACCGCCGGTCCGGTGCCGTGCGCCGCCTTGTAGGCCCTGATGCGCTCTTCCATCACCGGGCGGAAGTGCCGGATCAGGCCCTGGATCGGCCAGGCGGCCGCGTCGCCGAGGGCGCAGATGGTGTGGCCCTCCACCTGGCGCGTCACCTGGTCGAGCATGTCGATCTCTTCGGGCTCGGCGCGGCCCTCGACCATGCGGTACATCACTCGCATCATCCAGCCGGTGCCCTCGCGGCACGGGGTGCACTGGCCGCAGCTCTCGTGCTTGTAGAAGCGGGAGAACCGGGCGATGGCGCGGATCACGTCGGTGGACTTGTCCATCACGATGATCGCCGCAGTACCAAGCCCGGACTGCGCCGCGCGCAGGCTGTCGAAGTCCATCAGCACGGTGTCGCACACCGATTTCGGGATCAGCGGCACCGAGCAGCCGCCGGGGATCACCGCCAGCAGGTTGTCCCAGCCGCCGCGCACGCCCCCGGCATGGCGCTCGATCACCTCGCGCATGGAGACGCCGAGCTCCTCCTCCACCACGCAGGGCCGGTTCACGTGGCCGGAGACCGCGAACAGCTTGGTGCCGACATTGTTCGGCCGGCCGAAGCTCGCGAACCAGGCGCCGCCGCGACGCAGGATGGTGGAGGCGACCGCGATGCTCTCGACGTTGTTGACCGTGGTCGGGCAGCCGTACAACCCCATCGCCGCCGGGAACGGCGGCTTCATGCGCGGCAGGCCCTTCTTGCCCTCGATGCTTTCCAGCAGCGCCGTTTCCTCGCCGCAGATGTAGGCACCGGCGCCGCGATGGATGAAGAAGTCGAAGTCCCAGCCGGAACCGCACGCGTTCGGACCGATCAGGCCGGCCTCGTACGCCTCGTCGATCGCGAACTGCAGGTGGCGGGTCTCGTTCCAGTACTCGCCGCGTATGTAGATGTAGGACGTGTGCGCGCCCATCGCGAACGAGGCGATCAGCGCGCTCTCGATCAGCTTGTGCGGCTCGTGGCGCAGGATCTCGCGGTCCTTGCAGGTGCCGGGCTCGCTCTCGTCGCCGTTGATGGCGAGGTAGGCGGGGCGGCCGTCCGAGACCTTGGGCATGAACGACCACTTCAGGCCGGTCGGGAAGCCGGCGCCGCCGCGGCCGCGCAGGCTGGAGGCCTTCATCTCGGCCACGATGGCGTCGCGCCCGCGCGCCAGGATCGCAGCGGTGCCATCCCAGTCGCCGCGCGCCCTGGCCCCGGCCAGGCGCCACTCGTTCTGGCCGTACAGGTTGGTGAAGATCCGGTCCTTGTCGCTCAGCATCGTGGTCTCACACCGTGTCCGGATGGCGGTCGGGCTGGCCGTCGGCGGAGCGTTCGCCGAGCTCGCCCAGCAGGGTCGTGCGCCCGCCCACCGGCGCCGAGTTGTAGCGGTCGATCTGCGGCCCGCGGGGCGGTGTCTCGCCACGTTTCAGCGCTTCCAGCAGGCGCCGCGTGCTGTCGCCGTCGAGGTCCTCGTAGTAGTCGTCGTTCACCTGCATCATCGGCGCGTTGACGCAGGCGCCCAGGCACTCGACCTCAGTCAGGGTAAACATCCCGTCCGGGCTCGTCTCCTCGAACTTGGACACCCCGGCCACCGCCTTGCAGGCCGCCACCACCTCGTCGGAGCCGCGCAGCCAGCACGGCGTGGTGGTGCAGATCTGCAGGTGGTAGCGCCCGACCGGCCGGATGTTGAACATCAGGTAGAAGGTGGCGACCTCGTAGACGCGGATCGGCGGCATGACGAGGCGCTTGGCGATCGCGTCCATCGCCACGCGCGGGATCCAGGCCGAGCCGGTCTGCCGGCGCATCTGGTCCTGCACCAGGTACAGCAACGGCATCACGCCGCTGGCCTGCCGTCCTTCCGGATACTTGGCGAGCGTCTTGGCGATCTCCGCCTCGCTCTGGGCGTCGAACGTGAAGCTGCTCGGCTGCTCGTGAGTCGATGGGGCCGGGGCGTGTCCCGGGCTGCCGTGGCCGATGTTCTCTGCGGACGCGAAACCCGACATGTCGCCTACCTGTCGATCTCGCCGAACACCAGGTCGAGCGATCCGATGATCGCCACCGTGTCGGCCAGCATGTGTCGCCTGGACAGCTCGTCGATCGCCTGCAGGTGCGCGAAGCCGGTCGAGCGGACCTTGCAGCGGTACGGCCGGTTGCTGCCGTCGGCCACCAGGTACACACCGAACTCGCCCTTGGGCGTCTCGACCACCGTGTAGGTGGCGCCGGACGGCACGTGGTACCCTTCGGTGTAAAGCTTGAAGTGGTGGATCAGCGCTTCCATCGACCGCTTCATTTCGCGCCTGGGCGGCGGCGAGATCTTGGTGTCCTGGATCTTAACCGGCCCCGGCTGCATCCGTGCCAGGCACTGCTCGATGATGCGCACGCTTTGCCGCATCTCGGCGACGCGGATCAGGTAGCGGTCGTAGCAGTCGCCGTTGCGTGCCACGGGGATGTCGAACTCGACCTGGTCGTACATGTCGTAGGGCTGCGAGCGGCGCAGGTCCCACGGCACCCCGGAGGCGCGCAGGTTCGGCCCGCTGAAGCCCCAGTCCAGCGCCTGCTCGGTGGTGAACACGCCGATGCCGACGGTGCGCTGCTTCCAGATCCGGTTGGCGGTCAGCATCGCCTCCAGCCGGTCGACAAAGCTCGGGAACGCGGTCGCCCACGCGGCGATCCGGTCGGTCAGCCCGGCCGGCAGGTCCTTGGCGACGCCGCCGGGACGGAAGTAGTTCGCGTGGTAGCGCGCGCCCGACGCCGCCTCGTAGAACTCGAGCAGCTTCTCGCGCTCCTCGTAGCCCCAGAGCGCCGGAGTCAGAGCGCCGGCGTCGAGACCGAACGAGGTCACGCTGAGCAGGTGGCTGAGCACCCGGGTGATCTCGGCGAACATGGTCCGGATCCACTTGGCGCGCTCGGGCACCTCGATGCCGAGCAGCTTCTCGGTCGCCAGCGCGAACGGGTGCTCCTGGCACATCGGCGACACGTAATCGAGCCGGTCGAAATACGGCAGCGCCTGCATGTAGGTCTTGTGTTCGATCAGCTTCTCGGTGCCCCGGTGCAGCAGGCCGATATGCGGCACCGCGCGGGTCACCACCTCGCCGTCCATCTCCAGCACCAGGCGCAGCACGCCGTGCGCCGACGGGTGCTGCGGGCCGAAGTTGAGCGAGTGGCTGTCGATCTCGACGGTCTGCATGCTCCGGCCGTCGCCCGACCGGTCCGGAGTCATGGTGTCGGGAAGGTCCTTGCGCAGGACGATGTCGCTCATGGCGTGGTTCCTATCGCTCCTGTCCGGGCGGCCCGAAGACGAGCCCCTGCCGGTCCTGGTGCGCCTTCTCGTCGCCGGGCAGGGTGGTCATGCCTTCCCAGGGCGACACGAAGTCGAAGCTGCGGAAGTCCTGGGTCAGCTTGACCGGCTCGTACACCACCTGCCGCCGGTCCACGTCGTAGCGGACCTCGACATAGCCGGTGAGCGGGAAGTCCTTGCGCAGCGGATGACCTTCGAAGCCGTAGTCGGTCAGGATACGCCGCAGGTCGGGCTGGTTGGAGAACAGCACCCCGAACAGGTCGTAGCACTCGCGCTCCCACCAGGTGGCAGATGACCATAGCTCGTGCACGGATGGCACTGGCGTGGTCTCGTCGGCAGTGACGATCACCCGGCAGCGCTGGTTCAGCGTCACCGACAGGAGGTTGTAGACTACGTCGAAGCGTTCGGCGCGTTCCGGAAAGTCGACGCCGCACAGGTCCATCATCTGGCGGAACTGGAACCGCTTGTCGTCGCGCAGAAGCGTCATCAGCGGGATCAGCGCATCGCACGAGGTCCGCACCAGCAGCTCGCCCTTCTCCAGGCCCGCCCACAGCACGCCGGGAACGGAGGTGCCGAGCCGGAAGGCCAGCGCGCCGAGATGCGCGGTGCGGGCGGACAGCGTGCGCTCAGTCACGCCGGATGGTCCCGGTGCGCCGGATCTTCTTCTGCAGCTGCAGGATGCCGTAGACCAGCGCTTCCGCGGTGGGCGGGCAGCCGGGCACGTAGATGTCCACCGGCACGATGCGGTCGCAGCCGCGCACCACCGAGTAGGAATAATGGTAGTAGCCACCGCCGTTGGCGCAGGAGCCCATGGAGATCACCCAGCGCGGCTCGGCCATCTGGTCGTAGATGCGCCGCATCGCTGGCGCCATCTTGTTGGTCAGCGTCCCGGACACGATCATGACATCGGACTGCCGCGGGCTGCCGCGCGGGATGATGCCGAAGCGGTCCAGGTCGTAGCGCGGCATGAAGGCGTGGATCATCTCCACTGCGCAGCAGGCCAGCCCGAACGACAGTGGCCACAGGCTGCCGGTGCGCGCCCAGTTCACCAGCTTGTCGAGGTTGGCGACCACGAAGCCCTTGTCGGTGATCTCGCCGGTGATGCCCTTGATCACCGCATCCTGCGCCGGCCCGGGCGCGAGCGCTTCCCGGTTCCAGGAGATCGGGCTCATCTCCGGCTCGACGGGCGCGCCGGTCGTCGCCAGCGCCTGCTGCGTGTCCATGCCGGTCACTCCCACTCCAGGGCTCCCTTGCGCCACTCGTAGACGAAGCCGACCGTCAGCACGCCCAGGAAGCCCATCATGGACAGGAAGCCGAACATGCCGATGCTGGCCAGGCTGATCGCCCAAGGGAACAGGAACGCTACCTCCAGGTCAAAGATGATGAACAGGATCGCCACCAGGTAGAACCGCACGTCGAACCGGCGCCGCGCGTCGTCGAACGCGTCGAAGCCGCACTCGTAGGCCGCGACCTTCTCGGCATAGGGCTTCTGCTGGCCAGCCAGCAGGGAGCCGCCCAGCATGGCGGCGGAGATTGCGGCCGCGATGGCGATGAACACCATGATCGGGAAGTAGTCGGACAACAGGCTCTGCATGGTGGATCCCATAGGTCGCGCACGAGACGACAACGACGTTAGCCCCATCGGGGTCCGGCGCAAAGTGCGGTGCAGCATGCGAAGATGCCCGCACCCGTCTTCGGAAACCGTGTCGGCTGCGAGGGATATGGGATGCCGCCGGACGCACCGCCACCCTTCGTTCGAACGGAAGGTGGCGCGAGTGACGGGGCTCGAACCCGCGACCTCCGGCGTGACAGGCCGGCGCTCTAACCAACTGAGCTACACCCGCATCTGGCGTGGACGGCGGTTTAAAGGCCGGGTCCCGGGCCGTCAAGCCGACCCGGCCCGGGACAAGCTGGTGGAATGGGCGGTGACGGGATCGAACCGCCGACCCTCTCGGTGTAAACGAGACGCTCTACCGCTGAGCTAACCGCCCCTAGCCGGCATGGAGGCTCAGCTCACCGCGTCCTTGAGCGTCTTGCCGGGCTTGAACCGCACGGAGGTGGAGGCCGGGATGTCGATCTCCTCGCCGGTGCGCGGGTTGCGTCCCTTGGCGGCCTTGCGCGCCGCGGCCATGAAGGTGCCGAACCCGACCAGGCGGACCTCCTGCTTGTTCTTCAGCGCCTTCTCGATGGCGGAGAACACTGCGTCGACCACCTCGCCGGCCTTGGCTTTCGGCAGGTCCGCTTCGTCCGCAACCACGGAAACCAGTTCCTGCTTGTTGAGGGGCTTCTCCATGGACTGCCTTTCCTGATCCGGCCGCGACGCCACAAGGCGGGCGCTTCCTGCGACGCCGCGCCGGGACGAACCGGCGCAGCCTGCCTGAGTCGGCGCAGATTACGAGGCTCCGTTCTGCTTCGTCAACGAAGGCGCCGCGCCCGGACCCCGGACGCGGCGCGCTAAGTCAATGCGGCAGCGACGCACTCTGTGCGACCGAGGTGGCAGCGGCGACCGGCTCGGCCGGCTCCTCCCACTCGATCGGATCGGGCTTTCGCACCAGCGCCTGGCCGATGACGTCGTCGACGTGGGCCACCGGGATCAGCTTGATGTGCTTCTTCACCGAGTCCGGGATTTCGGCGATGTCCTTCTCGTTGTCCTTGGGAAAGAACACGGTGGTGATGCCGGCCCGCATCGCCGCCAGCAGCTTCTCCTTCAGGCCGCCGATCGGCAGCACCCGGCCGCGCAGGGTGATCTCGCCGGTCATGGCGATGTCGCGGCGGATCGGGATGCCGGTCATGACGCTAATCAGGGAAGTTGCCATCGCGATGCCGGCCGACGGCCCGTCCTTGGGCGTCGCCCCTTCCGGCACGTGGACGTGGAAGTCACGCTTCTCGAACAGGGTCGGCTTGATGCCGAAGCTGGTCGAGCGGCTGCGCACGTAGGACAGCGCGGCCGACACGCTTTCCTGCATCACGTCGCCGAGCTTGCCGGTGGTCTTCACCTGTCCCTTGCCCGGCACCATCACGCTCTCGATGGTCAGGATCTCGCCGCCCACCTCGGTCCAGGCCAGGCCAGTGACCACGCCCACCATGTCCTCGGCCTCCGCCTCGCCGTAGCGGAACCGCTTCACCCCGGCGTACTTCTCCAGGTTCTTCTTCGTGATCGCGACCTTCTTCGACTTGGCGGTGACAATCTCCTTCACGGCCTTGCGTGCCAGGTTGGCAATCTCGCGCTCCAGGTTCCGCACGCCCGCCTCACGGGTATAGGTCCGCACCAGCTCGCGCAGCGCGTCGTCCGAGACCGACCATTCCTCCGGCTTCAAGCTGTGCGCCTCGGTCTGCTTGGCCAGCAGGTGGCGCTTGGCGATCTCGACCTTCTCGTCCTCGGTGTAGCCGGGGATGCGGATGATCTCCATGCGGTCAAGCAGCGGCTGCGGCATGTTGAGGCTGTTCGCGGTGGTGACGAACATCACGTCCGACAGGTCGTAGTCGACCTCCAGGTAGTGGTCGGCGAAGGTCGAGTTCTGCTCCGGGTCCAGCACCTCCAGCAGCGCCGAGGACGGGTCGCCGCGCCAGTCGGCGCCGAGCTTGTCGATCTCGTCGAGCAGGAACAGCGGGTTCGAGCTCTTCGCCTTCTTCATGCCCTGGATCACCTTGCCGGGCATGGAGCCGATATAGGTGCGCCGGTGGCCGCGCACCTCGGCCTCGTCGCGCACGCCGCCCAGCGACATGCGCACGAAGTTGCGCCCCGTGGCCTTGGCGATCGACTTGCCGAGCGAGGTCTTGCCGACGCCGGGGGGTCCGACCAGGCACAGGATCGGGCCCTTGAGCTTGTTGGCCCGGCTCTGCACCGCGAGGTATTCGAGGATGCGTTCCTTGACCTTGTCCAGGCCGTAATGGTCGTGGTCGAGCACCTTCTCGGCCTCGTCCACGTCGTTGCGCACCTTGGAGCGCTTCTTCCAGGGGATGGACAGCATCCAGTCGAGGTAGTTGCGCACCACCGTCGACTCCGCCGACATCGGGCTCATGGCGCGCAGCTTCTTCAGCTCGGCCATCGCCTTGTCGTGCGCCTCCTTGCTCAGCTTGGTCTTCTTGATCCGGTCCTCGAGCTCGGCGGTCTCGTCCTTGCCATCCTCGCCCTCGCCCAGCTCCTTCTGGATCGCCTTGAGCTGCTCGTTCAGGTAGTACTCGCGCTGCGTCTTCTCCATCTGCCGCTTGACGCGGTTGCGTATGCGCTTCTCCACCTGCAGGACGCCGATCTCGGCCTCCATGTGGGCAAACACCCGCTCCAGCCGCTCGCCGACCGGGATCGTCTCCAGCAGCTCCTGCTTCTCGGAGATCTTGAGGTTGAGGTGGCTGGCGATGGTGTCGGCTAGTTTGCTGGGTTCTTCGATTTGGTTAAGGGAAACAAGGACTTCGGGGGCGATCTTCTTGTTGAGCTTGATGTATTGCTCGAACTGGCCGACCACGGTGCGGCCCAGGGCCTCGACCTCGCCGCCCTCGGGCGACGCTTCGGGCATCTCGTCGACCACCGCCTCGAAGTGGCTCTCGGTCTCGCGGAACTCGCGGATGCGGGCGCGGCGGCCACCCTCCACCAGCACCTTCACCGTGCCGTCCGGCAGCTTGAGCAGCTGCAGGATGGTGGACACGGTGCCGCAGCGGTAGATGTCGTCGGCGGTGGGGTCGTCCTGGCTGGCGTTCTTCTGCGCCACCAGAAGGATCTGCTTGTCCTCCTTGGTGACCGCTTCCAGGGCGCGGACCGACTTCTCGCGACCGACGAAAAGCGGCACGATCATGTGCGGGAACACCACGATGTCGCGCAGCGGCAGCACCGCCAGGGCGTCCTCGGATGCGGGCGCCGCCTTGTCGTCGCCGGCGGGCTTGCGGGGCGATGCGGCACGGACGGGCCGGGGCGGCTGCTCGCCGGTGTCGTTGGCCGGCACGGCCTCGGGCTCGTCGCGCTTAGGGGAGCCCTCGGGCTTCCTGTCGGTCTCGTCAACCATGTTGATCTCCTGAAGGACGATCTTCGGTCCGGCGCCCGATTCCGGCGCGCCGACCGGCTGCACGTGCATGACGCTGTGTCATGGCCTCGTCGTGAAGCCATGTCGGGACGGGAAGGCGGCACCGCAAGACTTGTGCGGTGCAGCGTGGGCCTCCTCAGGCGGACTGTTCCGCCGTCCGCTCCTGGCCGTAGACGAAGACCGGGTTCGCCTTGTTCTCTGCGACGTCGCGGTTGATCACCACCTCGTCGACGTTCTCCAGCCCGGGCAGGTCGAACATGGTGCCGAGCAGGATCGCCTCCATGATCGAGCGCAGGCCGCGAGCGCCGGTCTTGCGGGCGATCGCGCGCAGCGCGATGTGCTTGAGCGCGTCCTCGGTGAAGGACAGCTTCACGCCCTCCATCTGGAACAGGCGCTGGTACTGCTTGACCAAGGCGTTCTTGGGCTTGGTGAGGATTTCGATCAGGGCCTCCTCGTCCAGGTCCTCCAGGGTGGCGACCACCGGCAGGCGGCCGATGAACTCCGGGATCAGGCCGAACTTGAGCAGGTCCTCCGGCTCGACCTCGCGCAGGATCTGGCCGGTGCGGCGCTCGTCCGGCGCCTGCACGTGGGCGCCGAAGCCGACGCCGGCCCCCTTGCCGCGGGCGCCGATGATCTTCTCCAGCCCGGCGAAGGCACCGCCGCAGATGAACAGCATGTTGGTGGTGTCGACCTGCAGGAACTCCTGCTGCGGGTGCTTGCGCCCGCCCTGCGGCGGCACCGAGGCCACCGTGCCCTCCATGATCTTGAGCAGGGCCTGCTGCACCCCCTCGCCGCTCACGTCCCGGGTGATCGACGGGTTGTCGGACTTGCGGCTGATCTTGTCGATCTCGTCGATGTAGACGATGCCGCGCTGCGCCCGCTCGACGTTATAGTCGGCCGACTGCAGCAGCTTGAGGATGATGTTCTCCACGTCCTCGCCGACGTAGCCGGCCTCGGTGAGCGTGGTGGCGTCGGCCATGGTGAAGGGCACGTCGAGGATGCGGGCCAGGGTCTGGGCCAGCAGGGTCTTGCCCGAGCCGGTGGGCCCGACCAGCATGATGTTGGACTTGGCGATCTCGACGTCGTTGTTCTTGGCGCCGTGCGCCAGGCGCTTGTAGTGGTTGTGGACCGCGACCGAGAGCACCTTCTTGGCGTGGAACTGGCCGATCACGTAGTCGTCCAGGACCTTGCAGATCTCCTTGGGCGTCGGCACCCCGTCGCGCGACTTGACCAGGTGCGTCTTGTGCTCCTCACGGATGATGTCCATGCAGAGCTCGACGCACTCGTCGCAGATGAAGACGGTCGGACCCGCGATGAGCTTGCGCACCTCGTGCTGCGACTTGCCGCAGAACGAGCAGTACAAGGTGTTCTTCGAGTCGGTCGTCTTGTTGACCATGGCCACTCCTACCCCTCGCGGCCGGGAGGACGCCCGCGCCGTCTGGGTCAAGCTGGAAACATTAGACCTGCCCCGGAACCTTCATCAAGGGCGAGCTTCCGACGGACGGCGCCGGATTGCAACCTCCGGCTGTGGCCGGCGGCCAGGGAACGCGGAGTTGATCCGTCTGGCGCCTTCCGGGACGAGGCGGCGGTTGTGCCGGCCGGTCCCGGACATCGCGGCTCAGCCGCGGGCGGCGTCCTCGCTCGCCGGCACCGGACGGTTCTGCAGCACCTCGTCCAGGATACCGAACTCGCGCGCTTCCTCGGCCGACATGTAGCTGTCGCGCTCCAGCTTGCGCTCGATGTCCTCCAGGGTCTGGCCGGTGTGGCGCTCGTAGATCTCGTTCAGGCGGGTGCGGAGGTAGAGGATCTCCTTGGCCTGGATCTCGATGTCGCTGGCCTGGCCCTGCGCGCCGCCGGAGGGCTGGTGCACCATGACCCGGGCGTTCGGCAGCGCCACGCGCTTGCCCTTGGTGCCGGCGGCCAGCAGCAGCGAGCCCATGGAGGCGGCCTGGCCGATGCACACCGTGTTCACCGGCGAGCGGATGTACTGCATGGTGTCGTAGATCGCGAGCCCGGCCGACACCACGCCGCCCGGGCTGTTGATGTAGAAGGAGATCTCCTTCGACGGGTTGACGCTCTCCAGGTGCAGCAGCTGGGCGCAGATCAGGGCGCTGACCTGGTCGTAGACCGGCCCGGTCAGGAAGATGATCCGGTCCTGCAGCAGCCGGGAGAAGATGTCGAACGCCCGCTCGCCGCGCGAGGTCTGCTCGACCACCATCGGCACCAGGGCGTTGTTGTAGACCTCGACGGGATTACGATCCCACATCTGCCTCGTTCCTGACCTGGGATGCCGGACGCCGGTGCGTGAGCCCCCGGCCGCCGGCATCGTTTCATGGCCGACCGGCTCCCGCCAGCCTGCCGGCCCATGCTCCCACGGACAAGATAGAGATTATCCGGCGCGATGCCAGCCCGCCGGGCCAGATCGCCCGGGAGGACGCGTCGCCGCTCAGATCTCGGCGGACGGCATCTCAGCCAGCTCCTCGGGCGTCACCACCTTGTCCTCGACGCGCGCCAGCTCCAGCACGTAGTCGACCACCTTGTTCTCGAAGATCGGGCCGCGCAGGGTTTCCGCCGCCTGGGGGTTCTTGCGGAAGAACTCGATCACCTGCGCTTCCTGGCCCGGGTAGCGGCTGGCCTCGGCCCGCATGGCGCGGACCATCTCGTCGTTGCTCACCGTCACGCCGTTGGCGCGGCCGATCTCGGCCAGCAGCAGGCCGAGCTTCACCCGGCGCTCGGCGATCCGGCGGTAGTCGGCGCGCAGCGTGTCCTCGTCCTTGTCCTTGTCCTCGTCGTCGAGCTTGCCGGCCTTGAGGTCCTGCTCGACCCGGGACCAGATCGCGGCGAACTCGGTCTCCACCATGCCTTCGGGGGCGTCGAACGCGGTCTGGCCGGCGAGCTGGTCCAGCAGCTCGCGCTTGATCCGCATGCGCGACAGCTGGTCGTATTCCTGACGCACCTGGCCGGCCAGCGCCTCGCGCACCTGCTCCAGCCCCTCGAAGCCGATCCGCTTGGCGAGGTCGTCGTTGATTTCGGGTTCCACCGGGCGCTTCAGCGCCTTGGCGGTGACGGCGAAGCTGGCTTCCTTGCCGGCCAGCTCGGCCGCCTGGTAGTCGGCCGGGAATGTCACCTCGATGGTACGGCTCTCGCCGGGGGCCAGGCCCTCGAGCTGCTCGGCGAAGCCGGGGATGAAGCCCTGGCCGCCCAGCTCGACGTTGACGTCGCTGGCGGTGCCGCCATCGAACGGGACGCCGCCGATGCTGCCCACGAAGTCGACCGCCAGCACCTCGCCCTCGGCCGCTCCCCGCACCTCGTCGATGGTCTCGAACGAGCGCTGGCGCTTGGCGATGTCGGCCAGCGCCTTGTCCACGGTGTCCGGGTCGGGCTCGGCCTTGAGCCGGGTCAGGGACAGGAGCGACAGGTCCGGCTGCACGATCTCGGGCAGCAGCTCCAGCTCCAGGGTGAACTCCAGGTCGCCTGCGGCACCCGGCTCGGCGCCGCGCAGGAGCTCGACCTTGGGCTGGGTCGCCTGGCGCAGGCCGCGCTCGGTCATCAGGTCGCGCGTCGCGTCGTTCACCGTCTGCTCCAGCACCTCGCCGGTGACGGCGGTGCCGTAGCGCTGCTTCACGATCGCCATCGGCACCTTGCCGGGCCGGAAGCCCTTCAGGTTCATCCCCCGGCCGAGCTCGGTCAGCCGTGCGGTGCGCTTGGACTCCAACTCGTTCGCCGGCACCACCACGGTGAAGCCGCGCTTCAGACCCTGGTTGAGGGTTTCAGTGACCTGCATGAGCCAGGCGATCCTTCCGTGAACTGGACGACGCGTGCGCCGCACGCGCCGCGCGGGCGGGCGCCGGGGATGATGGTCGGGCCGGAGCGCGGCAGCCGGAACGGTTCCTGGTGCGGGCGGAGGGACTTGAACCCCCACGGCTTGCGCCACCAGAACCTAAATCTGGCGTGTCTGCCAATTCCACCACGCCCGCAGGAGGCCCGCAGGGCCGTCCGCGATCACGCCCGCCGGAACCGTCGCCGTGAGGGCGCGGCTTTAGCCCAGCGCCCGCGGTGAGGCAAGCGGCTCACCCCGCCTCCGCCGCGCGCCGCATCGCCTCGGGCAGCCGGTCCGGCAGATCCTCCGCCAGCAGCCCCTCGCCGGCCAGGTTCGCCGCCTCCCCGTGCAGCCAGACCGCGGC
>CAXTOD010000048.1:12703-12954 GCA_964245705.1 uncultured Acetobacteraceae bacterium | reverse complement strand
GCCTCGCAGGCGGTGCTGCCGGCCCTGCGCGGCGTGCGCGGCGAGATGCTGCTGATGCGCGCCCGCGGCGTCGCCCTGCACCGCCCGGTGCGGCTGCTGCACCCGCGCTACCCCGTCTACCTGGTGCCGCGCGACGACGGCGTGTTCATGCTGGGCGCCACCATGATCGAGAGCGAGGAGCGCGGGCCACCGCGCCTGCGCTCGATGATGGAGCTGATGAGCGCCGCCTTCGCCCTACATCCCGCCTTCGC
>CAXTOD010000048.1:0-12603 GCA_964245705.1 uncultured Acetobacteraceae bacterium | reverse complement strand
CGAGGCGGAGATCCTGGAGATCGCCGCCGACCTGCGCCCCTCCTTCGGCGACAACATGCCGCGGCTCGACATCGCCGGCGACACGGTGCACGTCAACGGCATGTTCCGGCACGGCTACCTGCTGGCGCCGGCGCTGGCGGTCCGGCTGGCCGACGCGCTGCTGGAACCGCAGCGTGACAGCATCATGTCCAGCACGGGAACACGATCATGAGGCCAGGATGGATCCGTATCATGAAAGCGGTCATCGCCGTGCTGCTGGTCTGCTGCATCGGCACCCGGGCCATGGCCGACGACGACCGTTGCCCGACGATCGGCTCGACCTACCGCCCGAACCCGGAGGATTGGGACAAGCACTTCTTCTACCGCCTCAGGATCGACAGCTTCCCACCGGCCGATGACGGGACGCAGTTCGAGGAGATCTGGCGGTTCCGGATGTTCGACCAGCGCACGAAGAAGCTGCTGTCGGAGCTGCGGCTGACCGAAAACTGCCCGACCGGCATCGGGTTGTGCCGAATCGCGAACCCAGTGCGCCAGAACACGGACATCTACTCGGATGTCATTCAGCTAGACAAGGGGTTTCGCGTGCCCGTTGACTACACTGCTCCTTACGTCATCGTCTTGCCTGGCTTTGCAACACAGAACTGGTTTTTCGATGACAAGGACGTGAAGCTTGGATACGTATCATACACTGGAGATCGCATATTCCCGCAGCTCCGTAGCGACATCATCTGGATACGGGTCTCTTGTGGTCATAAATAAGAGGCCCGTTTCTGGGTCGGGTAGGCAGTCCATTTGCCTGACTCGCGTGATGAACCTTTGGATGGATCCGCTTCCAGGTATAAAAAGTGTTTCCGGCAAGCGTGTCATAAGCAACCGCATTTGGATCGGGACGCCGAGTACCGGATGTCACCTAAAAGTATAGTCCTGTCGGACTGGGATCCACAGGTGGAGGATCGGTTGCTGCCACAATTGCAGTCCTGATAAAGTTCGCGTATCTGGTCTGGTCTTCGATGTTGTCGCTAGCGGTAGCGTTAACCCGTGCGTCTATGTTCCTCTGTTGAAGGTCATCAATGATCGGGTAGTTTTGAAAACCCTGAAACTGAACGCCTGTCCGTTGAGCGGATATGATCTGGATGACCTGAGTGGCATGTTTGTCCGCGCTGAAGTCGGACGGGTGCTTCAAGCGGTTCATGAGGACACAGCGCATCCAGTCCATCGCGCGCCTTGCCTCCTTCATGTCGCCGCCTCCTGGGACCGCCACCTCGGCGATGAACAACCGCGTCATGGCTCCCGCATCGGTGTTCTCGTCGGGAAGCGCCAGGGGTGAAGGCTTCGATCGTCCGCTGTCGCCATTTTCCCTTCGGGTCAGGATGGTGCCCATGGGTTCGGCTCTCGCTCCACGTTTGGTCCTTGTCGTTCTCGTTGACCCAACGAGGCGCGTCGCCGGGAAAATCAGCGTGACGTGCCGGCGACGTCGCGCCTGCGCTCGATGATGGAGCTGATGAGCGCCGCCTTCGCGCTGCATTCCACCTTCGCCGAGGCGGAGATCCTGGAGATCGCCGCCGACCTGCGCCCCTCCTTCGGCGACAACGTGCCGCGCCTCGACACCGGGGGCGACATCGTGCACGTCAACGGCATGTTCCGGCACGGCTACCTGCTGGCGCCGGCGCTGCCGGTCCGGCTGGCCGACGCGCTGCTCGGGCCGCCAACACCCGCCTCACCATCCCCGCAGGGCCCGGGACCGGCGACCGCCCCGGTGGGCGCGCAGGAAGGAATGCCGATGCCGGACCAGCCGCCCGACCTGCTTCAGCCGCGCCCGGTCGCGCCGCCCGCACCGGCGCCGCGTGGCGGCCTGCTTCAGCTGCTCGGCTCGGGCATCGTCACCGGTGCCGCCGACGACGACCCCTCGGCGATCGGCACCTATGCCAGCGTCGGCGCCAAGTACGGGCTCGCGTTCCTGTGGATCGCCCCGGTCGTGCTGCCGATGATGTACGTGGTGGTCTACCTCGCCGCCAAGCTCGGGCGCGTCTACGGCAAGGGCCTGTTCGCCGTGATCCGCGACCGCTACCCCCCGTGGGTGCTCTACCCGGTCATGCTCGGCGCCTTCGCCGGCAACGTGATCGAGGCGGCCGCCAACCTCGGCGGCATCGGCGCCGCGCTGAACCTGCTGCTGCCGGTGCCGATCCCCGTTATCGTGATCGCCGCCGGCGCCGTGATCCTCCTGTTCCAGTATTTCGGCTCCTACGCGCTGCTGCGCAGCATCTTCCGCTGGCTGGCGCTGGCCCTGTTCGCCTACGTGGCCTCCGCCGTGCTGGCCCACCCGCACCTGCTCGCCGTGATCCGCGGCACCCTAGTGCCGCAGGTGCGGTTAGATGCCGGCTTCCTGTCGCTGGTCGTCGCCTGCATCGGCACCTCGCTGTCCGCCTACATCTACACCTGGCAGTCCAACCAGGAGGTCGAGGAGCAGATCGAGGAAGGCCGCACCGAGCTCTGGCAGCGCAAGGGCGCCTCCGACGCCGAGCTTGCCCGCACCCGACGCGACGTGCTCGTCGGCATGCTGTTCTCCAACGTCATTCTCTACTTCATCATCCTGTCCACCGGCGCCACGCTGCACGCCGCCGGCCACACCGACGTCAACAGCGCCGCCGACGCCGCGGCCGCCCTGGAGCCCCTGGCCGGCCACGCCGCCAAGCTGCTGTTCGCGCTCGGCGTCGTCGGCGTCGGCTTCCTGGCCGTGCCGGTGATGACCACCGGCGCCGCCTACGACCTGGTGCAGAGCGTCGGCCGTCCCGGCAGCCTGAACGCCCCGCTGCACGAGGCGAAGCTGTTCTACGCCATCATCGCGCTGACCACCCTGGTCGCGGTGGCGCTGAACTTCCTCGGCTTCAACCCGATGAAGGCGCTGGTCTGGTCCGGCGTGGTGCAGGGGTTCTCGGTGCCGCCGCTGCTGTTCATGATGCTGCTGATGACCAACGACCGCGCCGTGATGAGCGACCGGGTGAACGGCCGCCTGACCAACTGGCTTGGATGGACCACCAACGGCATTACCTTCATCGCCGCGGGCGGCCTCGTGGTGACGTGGTTCCTGTAGGATGCGGAACGCCGGAGGACGGGCATGAGGATACGGGTCAACGGCGAGGATCGCGACGTCGCCGCAGCGACCCTGGACGCCGCGCTGTCGGAGCTCGGCTACGGCGGCCTGCGCGTCGCCACCGCGGTCGACGGCAACTTCGTGCCCGCCACCCGCCGCGCCGCCCAGGCGCTCGCGGAAGGCAGCACGCTGGAGATCCTGGCGCCGATGCAGGGAGGCTGACCATGCTGTTCTACGACACCGAGCTGCGCTCGCGGCTGATGCTGGGCACCGCGCAGTATCCGTCTCCGGACGTGCTGGCCGACGCGGTGCGGGCGTCGGGCACCGAGCTGGTGACCGTGTCGCTGCGCCGCGAGGCCTCGTCCGCGCAAGCCGGGCAGGGCTTCTGGTCGCTGATCCGCGGCCTCGGCGTCCGCGTGCTGCCCAACACCGCCGGCTGCCACTCGGTGCGCGAGGCCGTGACCACCGCACAGATGGCGCGCGAGGTGTTCGGCACCGACTGGATCAAGCTGGAGGTGATCGGCGAGAGCGACACCCTGACCCCCGACGTGTTCGGCCTGGTCGAGGCCGCGCGCATCCTCACCGAGGACGGGTTCTCCGTCTTCCCCTACACCACCGAGGACCTGGTGGTGGCCGAGCGCCTGCTGCGCGCCGGCTGCCAGGTGCTGATGCCGTGGGGCGCCCCGATCGGCTCCGGCCGCGGCCTGAACAACCCCTGGGCGCTGCGTGCCCTGCGCGCGCACTTCCCCGAGGTGCCGCTGGTAGTCGATGCCGGGATCGGCCTGCCGAGCCAGGCGGCCGCCGCCATGGAGATGGGCTACGACGCGATCCTGCTGAACACCGCCGTAGCGCAGGCCGGCGACCCGGTGGCGATGGCGCGCGCCTTTCGCCTCGCCATCGAGGCCGGACAGGCCGCGCGCCTGGCCGACCCGATGGAGCCGCGCGAGATGGCGAGCCCCTCGACCCCGGTGCTGGGCCGGGCCTTCGTGTGATGCCGTCGCTGCCGGGCCGCTTCTATCCGGTCGTGGACAGTGCCGACTGGGTGCGGCGGATGGCAGCGGCCGGCGCGCGCCTGGTCCAGCTCCGGAACAAGTCCCCCGACGGCCCGGCGCTGCGCGACGAGATCCGGACGGCCAAGGCCGCCTGCGACCATCACGACGCCTGCCTGGTGCTCAACGACCATTGGCAGGCCGCGATCGACGAGCGGATCGGCTTCCTCCACCTCGGCCAGGAGGACCTCGACGGCGCCGACCTCCCGGCGATCCGGCGCGCCGGGATCCGGCTCGGGGTCAGCACCCACTCGGACGCGGAGTTCGACCGCGCCCTGTCCGTGGCGCCGGACTACGTGGCGCTGGGCCCGATCTGGCCCACCACCCTGAAGAAGATGCCCTGGGCGCCGCAGGGCCTGGAGCGCATCGGCGACTGGAAGCGCCGCCTCGGCCCGGTCCCGCTGGTGGCGATCGGCGGCATCACCCTGCAACGGGCGCCATCCTGCCTTCAGGCCGGCGCCGACGCCGTGGCCGTGGTGTCCGACGTGGTGGCAAACCCGGACCCGGACGCGCGGGCCCGGGCCTGGATCGAGGCGACCGGGACGGTCCGGAGCATATCGCGCGCCTGACCGATGGCTGCCGGACCGGGAACCGGGTCGGCTATACTGTCGGACCGTCCGATGCGCGCCCTCGCGCCGTCAACCGCTGCCGCCCGCTCGCCGTGAGCGCCTCACCTCCTCGATCGCGGCCAGGACGGAAGCGCGACGGGCCCGCACCTCCTCCAGGGAAGCGTCCAGTTCCGCAAGCCTGGCCTCGAGCCGTGCCTGCAGCCCGGCCTTGCGCCCGTCTCCGGCGGGCAAGCGCAGGTGCGCGGCGACGTCGCGAAGGGCGAAGCCGAGGCCCTGCGCCCGACCGATGAAACCGATCACCTCGAGAGAGCGCGTGTCGTACTCGCGATAACCGTTCGCTGAACGCGCGGCGGGAAGCAGCAGGCCGCGCGCCTCGTAGAAGCGGATCCTCGACGTGCTGACGCCGGCCCGCCTCGCCAGCTCGCCGATGCGCATGGGCTTGACCCTCGACCGTGGTCGAAGGTGTAGAGCCCGCGCCTCCAGGTCAAGGCGGCTCACATGGCGACGCAGTGTCTCGTTCTGATCCCCGGGCTCGGCAGCGACGCGACCGTCTGGCGGCGGACCATCGCCGCGCTGGACCGCAGGGTCCACTGCATCGTCGGCGACACGCTCCGCGACGACACCCTGGCAGGAATGGCACGCCGCATCCTCGACCAGGCACCGCCGGAGTTCGCCCTGGCCGGCGTCTCGATGGGCGGGATGGTGGCGCTGGAGCTGATGCGGGCGGCGCCCGAGCGCGTGACGCGGCTGGCGCTCGTCGCCACCCTCGCGCGGCCCGACATGCCCAGGCGGAGGATCCTGCGTCGCGTGGCCAACCTCGTCGTCGGCGCCGGCGTCGACTTCAGGCGGCTGGCGGAGCGCAACCTCAGCTCGATGGTCCACCCGTCGGCGTCGCGGGACGTGCGCGACGAGCTGCTGGAGATGAGCGTGAAGGTGGGTTCCGGAACCTTTATCCGCCAGAACCGTGCCGTGATGGCACGCGGCGACCTGCGCGGACTCCTGCCGGGAGTCGCCGTTCCCGCCGCCGTGGTCGTCGGTCGGGAGGACCGGGTGACGCCGCCAGGGCTGTCCCGGGAGATCCATGCCGCCATGCCCGGATCGACTCTCCACGTCATTCCCGGTTGCGGCCACCTGCCTCCCATCGAACGGCCAGGGGTCGTGGCCGCCCTGCTGGAGGAGCTTCTTGAGCGGCCGTCGGGTCGCTCGGCTGCTGGCCTCGGCGCGAACCGCACGCCGCCCGCCTGAACCACGGGACGTCGCATCGCCCACCTGGCGAGCGCGGCACCGTCCGCGGGTCCGGCTCGGTCGCCGGTCCCGCAGCTGCCGGCAGCAGTCCGTCGATTCGGATGCCGTCGCGGCGTCGCGGCCGCCGGAAGCACCGGATGCCCGTTCCCCACGGTTCCTCCTGGCGCGGTCGTGCGGTCGGTCCCGGTTCCGGAACGTCCTGCGGCAGGTCCGGTCTCGGCGTTGCGCCCGGCCTGCGTTGTTGCGCCCATGTCATGCACCGGATGCATGGATATGGCAGGATGACGCCGGGATCCGGCAGCCGGGGAGGCAGGCGCATGATGGTCACGGGACTGCCGGCGGTGCTGCTCGCGATCGCCCTGCTCCTGGCGCTGGGGACCGCGGTGCAGCCGATCGCCCGTCGCCTGCAGCTTCCCGAGACGGTGCTGCTGGCCCTGGCCGGGATCCTGCTCGGCGGCGCTGCCGACGTTCTGCTCCGCTCGCCGACCATCAACGCGTTCAACGGCGCCGCCCGCACCCTGCTCGACTTCCCCGTCGACAGCGAGTCGTTCCTGCTGATCTTCCTGCCGATCCTGGTGTTCCAGGGCGCGCTCGCGATCGACGTCCGGCGCCTGGCACACGAGGCCGCGACCGTGCTGCTGCTGGCGGTGGTGGCGGTGGTGGCCAGCACGGCCGCGATCGGCTTCGCGCTGTATCCGGTGGCAGGCCAGCCGCTGGTGGTCTGCCTCATCCTCGGCGCCATCGTCGCCAACACCGACCCGAGTGCGGTCGCCGCCATCTTCCGCGAGATCGGCGCCGCAACCCGTCTCACCCGCCTGGTCGAAGGCGAGGCGCTGCTGAACGACGCGGCCGCGATCTCCATCTTCGGCATCCTGCTGCCGGCCCTGACCAGCCACGCGCACATCTCGGTCGGGCACGCGGCGATCGTCTTCGCCGCCTCGTTCGCAGGCGCCGTGGCGGTGGGCGTGGTGCTGGGGCGGCTGACGCTCGCCGCCATCGCCGTGATCGGCGGCACGCCCGCGGGCGAGGTGACGCTGACCCTGGCGCTGCCCTATGTCGCCTACATCGTCTGCGACCGCGTGTTCGGCTTTTCCGGCGTGGTCGCCACCGCTGCCGCCGGCCTGACCTTCTCGGTCTACGGCCCGTCCACCCTGCGCCCGCAGACCTGGCGCTTCGGCGAGCAGCTGTGGGAGCAGCTGGTGTTCTGCGCCGGCTCGCTCGTGTTTTTGCTCGCCTCCATGCTGGTGCCGCGCCTGCTGGTCGGCATGACGCGCTGGGACCTGGTGCTGATCGGGGTCACCGTCGCCGCCGGCATGGCCGCCCGGGCCGCCGTGATCTTCGGGCTGCTGCCGATCCTCGCCGCCACCCGGCTGTCGCCGGCGGTGCCGACGCGCTTCAAGGCGACCATGGTGTGGGGCGGCCTGCGCGGCGCCATCACCCTGGCGCTCGCCCTGGCGGTGACCGAGAACCCGCACGTGTCGGCGCCGGTCGCCCGCTTCGTCGGCATCGTCGCCACCGGCTTCGTGCTGTTCACCCTGTTCCTCAACGGCACCACGCTGCGCGTCCTGGTGGTGGCGCTGCGGCTCGACCAGCTGTCGCCGATCGACCAGGCGCTGCGCCACCAGGTGCTGGGCATCGGCCTCGGCGAGGTGCGCGACCGCACCCGGCGCATCGCCGGCGAGTTCGGCTTCCCGTCCCACGCCACCCGCTACGTGATGGACGGGCTGGAACGCCGGATCGCCGAGGAGCAGGCGGCCAACACCTTCGACACGGCGCTGGGCGAGCGGCAGCGGGTGACGCTGGCGCTGATCACCATCGCCAACCACGAGCGCTCCATCCTGCTCGACCTGTTCCGCATACGCGGCATCTCGCGCCGGGTGATGGAGCAGCTGCTCCGCACCGCGGAGGCGATGATCGACGGCGCGCGGGCCGAAGGCCGGTTCGGCTACGTCCGTGCCGTGCGCCGCCGCCTGAGCCCGAGCTGGCGCTTCCGGCTGGCGCAAACGGTGCACCACCGGCTGCGCCTCGACGCGCCGCTGATGTACTGCATGATGGAGCGCTTCGAGATGCTGATGATCGCGCATCTCGTGGCGCTGTCCCTGACCCGCTACATGCGCAGGCGGGTGGAGCCGACGCTCGGCCTGCGCCTGGCCGACATCGTGTCCGAGGTGCTGGAACGGCAGCGCAGGCTGCTGGAGGAGGCGATCGGCACCATGCGCCTGCACTACCAGGGCTACACCGAGGCGCTGGAAAGCCGGATGCTGCGGCAGGTGGCGCTGCGCCTGGAAGGCGAGCAGTACGACGAGCTACTGGCCGAAAGCCTGATCGGCGAGGAGCTGCACGCCGAGCTGCACCGCGACGTGGAGCTGCGCCGGCACCGCCTGGAGCCTCGCCTGCGCTTCAACCTCAAGAGCGGCATCGAGAGCCGGATCAAGGCGGTGCCGGCGCTGGACGGGGTGCCGGAAGCGGTGCTGCACGATCTGGCGATGACCCTGGCGATCCACTTCACCGCTCCCGCCGAGCGGGTGCTCAAGCGCGGCCGCCGCGTCCGCACGGTGTATTTCGTCAGCGCCGGCCAGTTCGAGAGCCACGTCGCCGAGCACGACATCCGCTTCGGTCCCGGCTCGGTGCTGGGGGCGGAGGACCTGCTGGCGAGCGGCCGGATGGGGGTGTCGGTGCGCTCACTCGGCTTCGGCCACCTGCTGGCGATCAGCGCCCGCGAGTTCCGGCGTCTGGCCGACGAGCATCCGGTCGTCCGCACCAACATCGAGCGCCTGCGCCGCGCCCGGATGGGCGAGGGGGAGCAGGTGCTGCTGCTGGCCGCGTCGGGCAAACAGCCGGCCACGGCGACCGTGACGATGGAGAACGCGGCATCCGAGCTGGGCGGCTAGGTGAGGTTCCCCGCGGATCACGTCCCGCCGCACGGGCGGCCGAACCCGTTGCGGTCTCTTTCTGCTGCGATGGCAGTCCTGGCGTCAGGCTCGCCAGCGGCGGCGGCTGCCGGACCGTCGGCGGCGCCGATCAGGGTCAGTCACCAGAGAGAACTCGGTGTTCTACGTCGGTCCGTTCTCGGTGACCCTGATCGGCACAGGCTGGTCGCCCGCGATCGCGGCCCTGATCGCCGCAAAGATAAGAAGCGTTACCGCCAGGCCTGTCACCGAAGTCATGGACACCGACTTCAACCCGGAGCGTGCCGGCGGGAACGCCTCCTGGCAGGGCACCGGCACCCCAGATCCTGGCGACCACGCTGACCGACCACCTGCTGCGGCAGAACTGAGCTGCACAGGCCATTCGTACGCGCCAACTTTCCCGACTATCCGGACGTGCCGCTCAGCCTTCCGACCAGAACGTTCCGGGGTGACTTCGATCTTCAGAACGGACGGATCAGGGAGTTCTACATCGGCCCGTCACATACAGCGGACGACATCTTCGTCTACTTCCCGGACCAGGACGTGCTGTATGCCGGAAACATCCTGAAGGAGCGGGTCGGCAACCTCGCCCAGGCGGACCTGCCCGCCTACGTCCGGACGCTGCGCAGGCTCAAGAACCTGCATCTGAGGATCAGGTACATCATTGCCGGCCACTGGTCTCCGGTTCACGGTCCGGATCTGATCGACACCTATCCGGGATTCCTCCGCACCGCCATGGCTGGCGGACCGGGTTAGATTGGCGGCCCGGGAGCAGGCGGGATGCCGATCGTTTCGCGCTGGACCCGGCCGGATGCTCATGGGGACAGGATGAACACGCACCTCTGGATCGGCTTCGCGTCGGCCTCCTTGCTCATGGGACTGGTCCCGGGCCCGGGGGTGATGAGCATCGTCGGTTACGCGATCGGTTCGGGCCGCGGGACGGCCCTGGCGTCGGTAGCAGGCATGGCGGTCGGCAACGTCGTGGCGATGAGCCTGTCCCTTGCGGGGGTCGGCGCGCTTCTCGTCGCGTCCGCCCTCGCCTTCACCATCCTGAAATGGTTCGGCGCGCTTTACCTGATCGGGTTGGGCGCGGTGGCCATCGCCAGGAGCGGGAGGAGATCGCATGACGCGCCTTCGCGACAGGCGACCTCGCCACGGGCCGCATTCGTCGGCAACGTCGCCGTCGGCGTCTTCCATCCCAAGACCATCGTGTTCTTCGTCGCGTTCGCGCCGCAGTTCATCAGTCCACACGGCGACTACGTCCTGCAGGCAGCGATGCTGGTGCTGACCTTCGGCGTGATCGTCGGCTGCACTGACACGGTCTATGCGCTTGGCGCTGCGCGGGCTTCGCATCTGGCCAAGAGCCGCAGCACGGAACGGTGGGCGAGGCGAGTGAGCGGAGGCATCCTGATCGCTGCCGGCTTGGCAACGGGCGCCCGGCAGCACTAGGCCGCGGTTGGCGGCGGAGCGTCGCTCCGCCGCCGTGTCGTCCGGGGTGGGCCTACTGCAGCGCGAGCAGCGGCACGAACGGCACGCCGAGCCCGGTCACATCGTTGTAGCCGGGGGTGGTGTAGTTGAACACGTCGTTGATGCCCTCGCAGATCGGGTCGGAGCAGACCTGCAGCGCGAAGGGTGCGGTGATGATCAGGTCGGGCACCGAGTTGATGGTCACCACCCGGACCTCGTTCGGGTCGGTGACGTAGCCGCGCAGCACCGCGGTCGGCGTGGCCGGCGGCAGCACCTGGTTGATGCCGGCGCTGTTGGTGGTCTTGCCGATGCGGTGGCTGTACAGCCACGGGTTGGCGAAGCCGACGAACGGCCGGCCGAGCAGCCCGTGGACCTCGTTCACGGTCGCGATCACGCCGGCGGTCAGCGGCGAGGCGAGGCTGGTGCCGCCTTCCGCGATCTCGCAATACTCGGTGGTGGCGCTCTCCTTGGTGCAGCCGATGTCGCTGTGGCCGTCACCCGCGATGGTGTACGTCTCCCCGTACAGGTAGCCGGTATAGGGATCGGCGTCGGCCGAGATGTCCGGGCTGACGCGGCGCGGGGTGAGCGGCACGGACTCGCCGCTGGCCTCGTTCAGCGTGGTCGCCAGGGCTGCGGGCACCACCGCCGCCTGGTAGCCGGGCTGCGCTTCCAGCAGGCTGATGCCGCCGCCGCTGCCGGAATAGAAGCTGAACGCCGGGAAGGTGCTGCCGTCCACCGTGGTGGTGGTCAGGCCGCTGGTGGTGATGGAGGTGGCGCTGTTGACCGTCGCGTTGTCGAGGAAGTCGCGATAGGTGCCCCAGCCGTACTCGCTCTTGGCACCGCTGGCGTTGCGGAGCAGCAGCGAGGTGCCGCCGACGCCGGTCACGTACGCGCTGGTGGCTTCCCACGACCCGGTGGCGACGCCGTTGTCCTGCGACAGGTCGCCGTCGTCGCCGGACGAGAACAGCACGGTGATGCCCTGCGCCGCCGCGGCCATGAAGGCCTGGTCCTCGGTGGCGACGTCGGCCGGCGACACGTCCTCGCCGTTGTTGCCGTAGCTGTTGGTGATGATGTCGGCGCGATGCATGTAGATGGTGTCGAGCAGCGCCGTGGTCAGCGAGGCGCCGCAGTCGCGCGAGCCGACATACACGATCCTGGCGCCCGGCGCGGAGCCGTGCACCGCGGCGACGTCCAGCGACTCTTCCGTCCACCAGCCGTACGGGCCGCAGCTCTCGCTGGCGGACACGTCGTAGATTCCGGCCGGGATGACCTCGGAGAAGTTGGCTGCCGTCAGCGCCGGCAGGTGGTGCCGGGCGGCGTAAAGGTTGCCGTCCTGCTGCAGGGTGGGCGAGGCGTAGGCGTCGAGGATGGCGATCGTCACGCCGCGCCCGTCGAGGCCGACGTTGAACGGGTTGAGCCCGTAGGCGGTCTGGATCTGCTGCGGGTTGTAGCCGCAGTTGAGCCACGGCAGCGTCTTGCCGTAGGGCGCCGGCTGCGTGCTGAGCGTCGCGTTGGCGTCGCCGAAATAGGTGCTGCAATAGGGCGAGGGCGTGTTGTTGGCGACCGGCGGCGCCAGCACCGCGGGGCTGGCGAGCGACGAGGACAGCGACGGCCGGGCGGCGGCGGGCGCCGCCAGCGTGCCGGCGGCGGTGACCGAATCGTGCTGCGGCCGCCTGAGGAGGCTGGTGTCGTCGAGACCCTCGATGAACAGGATCTTGCTAGCCAGCGCCGCCGGCACCCGCGGCGCTTCCCTGTTGGCGCGCAGCGTGGTGGCGCCGTAGCGGTACAGCTTCTGGCTGACGCTGAAGGCCGCGCGCAGCTGGCCCACCGTGGCCGTCGCCGACACGTAGGTGCCGAACGGGCCCACGGACACGCCGGCCATTCCGGCCTCGGCCAGCAGGTTCCGCACGGCCGCGACGTCGGACGGGTCGGGGGCGAACCGGGCCTGGAACTCCGCGGGGTTCAGGTAGTGGCCATACTGCGCGCTGCCGGGCGTGGACACGGAGGCGACCAGCCCCGCCAGCCCGGTCCTGTTCTTCAGCGTCATGTGCACCACGATCGGCACCGCCTGGCTGTCCGGCGCGATGCCGGCCTCGAGCGCGGACTGGACCCAGCCGGCGACGTTGCCTTCCAGCGTCGCGGGCGGTGCAGACACGGCTGCTGACATGGTGCAGGCGAGCAGCGCGGCGCCGATCCCTGCGCGCGCGGCGTGCTTTCTGATGATTCGAGGCAAGCGGGTTCTCCGATCAAAGCGAACGCGGTTCGAGGACGCC
>CAXTOD010000047.1:0-12960 GCA_964245705.1 uncultured Acetobacteraceae bacterium | reverse complement strand
GTTCCGGTGCGCCAGTGGGGACGGCGACAGGATAGGCGTTTCCATTATCGGATGCCCTGGTGGCGTCGCTACCCGTTCACGCCGTGGCAGTTCTTAAATCGCTTCCCCGATCGGCAGGGATACGGTTCGTTGCGGGCTCGCTCCAGGCGGTCTCGGAACATCTGTTCCAGGGAGGCCTGGAAGAGATATTCCAGTTGTTGCAGGGCGATCCGGGCTCGGTGACGGCACGGCCCAGAATGCGACCTCGGCCGCCGCGTTCGGGTCCAGCCTTATCCTGCTGCTCCAGTGCGGGTTCAGCATCGACAGCGATCGGTCGCCAATCTTGATGTAGGCGAGGAACATCGCGTCGAGCTCGCGTTCGGTCGCGTCCTCGAACTTGGCGTCGCCGGAACGGTACAGAAAGGCGAGATATTGCGCCTGGCCCAGGCAGAACTGCCAGCTGTAGTCGTTCTCGATGGAGCTCTGGGAGAACCTGACGCGGTTCAGCTTCGCGACCCTCCTTCTCGACAGCTCGTAATCCACCGAGCGGAGATGAAACAGGATGATGTTGCAGTCGATCTTGTACTTGAGGTCGCACCTGTGGAAGCTAGGAGTTTAGCGGATGAGACTTCGCGAGATGATGGGTTTTGAAGAGTCGATGTCAAAGCGTACGAAGCGCCTCTGCTCGAACAAGGACCGCCAGAAGTCGATGGCGGCTTCGCGTTTCCGGCGGTGGATCACCTCGAACCCGATCGGCGCGGTGCAGGCAAACTGCTTGGTTGCGCAATAATGCGTCAGGTTCATGCCAGCATCGGGATCAATGACGATGAACTTGTCCATGTCGGTAGATCACGACGTCATAGATCCCAAGCAGCGCCTCGTGGACGTGGTTGGCCGGGGCCGCACGGCCGTCCTCGTCCAGCAGCGCGCGCTTCTTGACGACGAGGTTCCTGATGAGGAGGTTGCAGGTCGAGTCGTCGGTGGACCCGTCGTCGATCACAAACAGGTTCTCCGGGCCGAAACAGGCGCCGTCGTAGATCATGGTTACGGCGGCTACTCTCATGTGAAGATCTGTTACAGAATCACTTGCAACTTGAATCCTCTAATATCGTCTCCGTGATCCTGTGGCATTGCCTCGCAGTCTTGGGAACTTTGTTCGAAAGATGATAATCCGGGTAAGAGCACAGAGAACGCGCCATGCAAGATGGCCTGCTTCTGCATCATCCAGTTCGCAAGGCCGGTTAGGACAGCAAACCATGACCGCGTCGCCAAAGGATGCCGTTATACTGACCCAGCCAAAACGGGAAGGATGACTTGCGAGGAGTAGGCAGCGAAACGATCTTGCTCAAGTCGTCGTAATTGCTGTTGACTTTGCGAGGCTTTGGCGGAGGGGATGGGATTCGAACCCACGGTACACCTTTACAGTGTACAACGGTTTAGCAAACCGCCGCCTTCAGCCACTCGGCCACCCCTCCGCCGAAGAGCGTGCTCATCACACGGCGTTTGCACCGGTGGTTCTACGGTGTCCGGCCGCACCCGTCAATCAGGCCCCGGTGGACAAGCGGCGCTGGAGGGCCCCGTTGACCAGGGCGGGGTTGCCCTTGCCGGCCATAGCCTTCATCACCTGCCCGACGAAGAAGCCGAACAGCTTGTCCTTGCCGGAGCGATACTCGGCGAGCTTGTCGGCATGCCGTGTCAGGACGGAGTCGATGGCCGAGTCGATCGCGCCGAGGTCGACCACCTGGCGCAGGCCGCGGCGCTCGACGATGGCGGGAGCCCCCTCCCCCGTCTCGACCATGGCCTCGAACACATCCTTGGCAATCTTGCCGTTGATGGTGTTGTCGGCCATCAGGTCGAGCAGGCCGCCGAGGGCATCGGCGGTCACAGGGCTGTCGGCAATGGTGCAGCCGGTGCGATTGAGGGCGGCGAACAGCTCGCCGATCACCCAGTTGGAGGCGAGCCGGGCGTCGCGGCCGGCGGCGACGGTCTCGAAGAACGCGGCGGTGTCGCGCTCGGCGACCAGGACGGCGGCGTCGTAGGCGGGGATGCCGTACTGGGACACGAAGCGAAGACGCTTGGCGTCGGGAAGCTCCGGGAGGGCGGCCTTGAGCGAGGCGACCCAATCCTCGTCCAGCACCAGCGGCAGCAGGTCGGGATCGGGGAAGTAGCGGTAGTCGTGCGCATCCTCCTTGGTGCGCAGCGACCGGGTCTCGCCGCGCTGCGGGTCGAATAGGCGAGTTTCCTGGTCGACGGTGCCGCCGGCCTCCCAGATCGCGACCTGGCGGCGGGCCTCGACCTCGACGGCCTGCGTCACGTAGCGGATCGAGTTGACGTTCTTGATCTCGCACCGGGTGCGAAATGGCTCGCCGTGGCGTCGCACCGACACGTTGACGTCGGCGCGCATGGAGCCCTCCTCCATGTTGCCGTCGCAGGTGCCAAGGTAGCGCAGGATGGTGCGCAGCTTGCGCAGGTAGGCGCCGGCCTCCTCCGGGCTGCGCATGTCTGGCTCGCTGACGATCTCCATCAGTGCGACGCCGGATCGGTTGAGGTCGATGAAGGAGCGCGTCGGATCCTGGTCGTGCAGGGACTTGCCGGCGTCCTGTTCCAGATGGAGGCGGGTGATGCCGATGTCGCGGCGGGAGCCGTCGCCGAGCTCGATCTCGATGCGGCCAGCGCCGATGATCGGGTGGGTGAACTGGCTGATCTGATAGCCGGCCGGGAGGTCGGCGTAGAAGTAGTTCTTGCGGTCGAACCGGCTGACGAGATTGACGTGGGCGTCGAGCCCGAGGCCGGTGCGAACGGCCTGGGCGACGCAGTGCTCGTTCGGCACCGGCAGCATGCCGGGGAAGGCAGCGTCGACCAGGCTGACCTGGGCGTTGGGCTCGCCGCCGTAGGTGGCGGAGGCGCCGGAAAACAGCTTCGCTTCGCTGATCACCTGAGCGTGCACCTCAAGCCCGATCACCAGCTCCCAGGAGCCGGTGGCGCCGTCGATCGTGTAGCTCATGAAACAGCTCCGGCACGAATGGAAGGGCGGTGAGTGAAGGCGGCGGCCTGCTCAAGGACGGTGCCGAGAGCGAAAAGGGTTTCCTCGTCGAACGGGCGGGCGAGGATCTGCAGGCCGAGCGGCAGGCCGTCGCGATTCAGGCTGGCGGGGACGGACAAGCCAGGAATGCCGGCCATGCTCGCGGGCACGGTGAAGATGTCGTTGAGATACATGGTGACGGGGTCGGTCATCTTCTCGCCCTGGGCAAAGGCGGCGGAGGGAGCGGTGGGAGTCAGCAGCGCGTCCACCTGGGTGAAGGCGTCGGTGAAGTCGCGCAGGATCAGGCTGCGGACCTTCTGCGCGCGGAGGTAGTAGGCGTCGTAGTAGCCGGCGGAGAGCACGTAGGTGCCGATCAGGATGCGGCGCTTGACCTCGGTGCCGAAGCCGGCGGCGCGGGAGCGCTCGTAGAGCTGGTCCAGGGCGTCGGCCTCGACGCGCTCGCCGAAGCGGATGCCGTCGTAGCGGGCGAGGTTGGAGGAGCACTCGGCGGGGGCGACGATGTAGTAGGTGGCAAGGCCGTACTTCGTGTGCGGCAGCGACACGTCGACGATCTCGCAGCCGGCGTCGCGCAGCCAGGCGATGCCCTGCTGCCAGATCGCCTCGATCTCCGCCGACATGCCGGGCAGTCGGTATTCGGCCGGGATGCCGATGCGCAGGCCCTTCGGGCTGCGCCGACAGGCGGCGCGGTAGTCGGGCACGGCGCGGTCGACGCTGGTGCTGTCCTTCGGGTCGTAGCCGGCCATGGAGCCGAGCAGGCAGGCGCAGTCCTCCACCGTGCGGGCCAGGGGTCCGGCCTGGTCGAGCGAGCTTGCGAAGGCGACCACGCCCCAGCGGCTGCAGCGGCCATAGGTGGGCTTGAGGCCGGCGAGACCGCAGAAGGCGGCGGGCTGGCGGATCGAGCCGCCGGTGTCGGTACCGGTGGCGCCGAGTGCGATGCGGGCAGCGACGGCGGACGCGGAGCCGCCGGAGGAGCCGCCGGGAACCAGAAGTGCGGATGGGTCATCACGCCGGGTCCAGGGGTTGAGCACTGGGCCGAAGGCGGAGGTCATGTTGGACGAGCCCATGGCGAACTCGTCGAGGTTGGTCTTGCCGAGGCAGACGGCGCCGTCGCGCTTGAGCTGGGCGGTGACAGTGCTCTCGTAGGGAGGAACGAAGTTGGCCAGGATGCGGCTGGCGGCGGTGGTACGGACGCCCTCGGTGCAGAACAGATCCTTGATCGCGATCGGTGCACCGGCGAGCGGGCCGGCGGTACCGCGGGCGCGGGCACCGTCTGCGGCGCGGGCCTCGTCGAGGGCACGGTCGTCGGTGACGGTGATGAAGGCGTTGAGGCGAGGATTCAGGTGGCGCACGGCGTCGAGATGCGCCTGCGTCAGCTCGACGGCGGAGAAGCGGCGGCGGTCGAGGCCGTCGAGCGCCTCGGACAAGGTAAGGTCGGTGAGCATCACTCGACCACCTTCGGCACTGCATAGAAGGAGCCGGCGCGGTCGGGGGCGTTGGACAGCACGACCTCGGCCTTGTTGCCGTCGGTGACGACATCGGGACGCAGGCGCAGCGCCGCCTGGCCAACGCCGGCGATCGGCTCCACGCCCTCGACGTCCAGCTCGGACAGCTGCTCGATCCAGCCGAGGATGGCGTTCAGCTCGCCCTGCAGGCGCCCGATCTCGTCGTCGTTGACGCCCAGACGGGCCAGCCTGGCAATGCGACGGACAGTCGCGGGTTCAAGCGCCATGAGCAAAGCCTTTGGTGGTTGCCGGAGCGATACGCCGAACCAGAGGCCGTGCGGCAAAAAACGACGTTCGCCCGGCATGAACCCTGGCAGCGCGGGTGCGGCCGGACCATAACCGCTCCCGATGGCGCTGTTCAACATGCCGCAGCTGCGGGTTGCCCTGCCCTCCGGAACGCGGCTGCTGGGGATCGACCTCGGCACGCGCACCATCGGGCTGGCATTGTCGGACGTGTCGCTGATGCTGGCCTCGCCATATGGCACGCTCAAGCGGGGCAGGATGGGTGCGACGGCCGGAGAGATCGGCACGATCGTTGGGCGGGAAGGCGTTGGCGGGATGGTGGGCGGGCTGCCGCTGTCGCTCGACGGCAGCTTCGGGCCGGCGGCGCAGGCGGCGCGGGATTGGATGCGCAGCCTGTCGGACGCGACCGGGCTGCCGGCGGCGCTGTGGGACGAGCGGCTGTCGTCGAGCGCGGTGAACCGGATGCTGATCGACGACCTGGACATGACCCGGCAGCGGCGCGCGGAGGTGGTGGACAAGCTGGCGGCGGCGTACATTCTGCAGGCAGCGCTCGATGCCAGCCGGGACGCGTCCGCATGACCGGGCTACGGGAGCGGCTTCGGCACGAGACGCGGGCGGCGCACGACGCGCTGGACGGGGCGCTGGACCTGCTCGGAGCGCCGCTTGACCTACCTCAGTACCGGCGCCTGCTGGGCCGGTTCCACGGCTTCCACCGGGCGGTCGAGCCGGCGCTGGCGGCGGCGCTCGATCCGGTCCTGCTGGATGGGCGTGGCAAGCTTCCGGCGCTGGAGCACGACCTTCTGGTCTGCGGGATGGTACGGCACGAAGTTACGGCGCTTCCGGTGGCGGCGCTGCCGCCGTTCTGCAACCGGGGCGAGGCATTGGGCGCGTTCTACGTTGTTGAAGGCAGCACGCTGGGTGGCCGGCTGATCAGCCGGCACCTCCAGGACAACGCGGCGGTGCCCGCGGAAGCGCACCACTACCTCAACGTTTACGGCGAGCGGACCGGGGAGCGCTGGCGGGCAGCATGCAGGGTGCTCGACGCGCACGGGAGCGATCACTGCACCATCCGCATCGCCAACGCGGTGTTCCGGGCACTGCACGAATGGCTGTCGCCGGACACGTGGAAGGACTGCGGGGAACGGATGGTGGGCGCGACAGGGATTGAACCTGTGACCCCTACCATGTCAAGGTAGTGCTACTACCGCTGAGCTACGCGCCCATCCGTCGGCGCGTCTTCTACAAGCGGCCGGATGGTTCCGCAAGCGGCACCGGTTCCGTTTTTCCGCCGGTCACGGCCTGCGACGCACTGGCGCGGATGACAGCGCGGACCGCTCAAGCGAGAATGCGGTCATGACGGGGCACGGCCAACCGCACACCGCCGACGTGCCCGCCGACACGCCGTTCCGCATCATCCGGCCGTCCGGGCGCAACAGCCCGATGCTGGTCGCCTCCCCGCATTCGGGCCGCTCCTACCCGGCCGCCTTTCTGGCAGCGTCAAGGCTTGACTCTCACGCCCTGCGACGCAGCGAGGACTGTTTTGTCGACGAGCTGTTCGCGGGTGCCCCCGCGTGCGGGGTACCGCTGCTGGCAGCCGACTTCCCGCGCGCGTACTGCGACGTGAACCGGGAACCGTGGGAGCTCGACCCGGCCATGTTCTCCGACAAGCTGCCGCCGTGGTGCAACACGCGCACGCCCAGGATCAACGCCGGGTTCGGCACCATTGCCCGCCTCGTGGGCTCAGGGCAGCCGATCTATGCCGGGAAGCTGTCGTTCGCCGAGGCGGAGGCACGCATCCGATCGTGCTGGCAGCCGTACCACGACGCCCTGTCGGCGCTGATCGCGGAAACACGGCACAGCTTTAGCCGGTGCGTCCTGCTCGACTGTCATTCCATGCCGACCGAGGAGCCGACAATCGGGGCGCGGCACGATCCGGATTTCGTGCTGGGTGACGCGCACGGCACCTCCTGCGACCCGATACTGTCCGGCGCGGCCCATCGCTTCCTAGAATCGGCCGGATACCGGGTGCGGCGCAACGATCCGTATGCCGGCGGCTACGTCACCCGCCATTATGGCCGCCCGCGGCAGGGCGTACACGCGCTGCAGATCGAGGTCAGCCGGAGCCTCTATCTGGACCAGACGCGCTATCTCAAGCTCGCCCGCTTCGACCAGTTGCGCGAGCTGATGTCGGGGTTGCTGCGGGTTCTGGTTGAGGCGATGCCGCAGCTGACATGAGGTGTGGGGTTTAAAAAAAAGGCGGTGCCGAAGCACCGCCAAGTTTAGGGAGGAAACGTCCAAGAAGCGGCGTGCCTAGGCAGCGCCGCGGATCGTGGTATAGCGGCGTTGACCGCAGCGGTCAACCTATTTTTGCATCGCACAATGCGAGCGGTTCGCAATACAGCGTCTTAACGGTTCAGGAACCTTCCGCGTCCTAGGATCGGCGCCATGGTGTGTTCCGGCATCCTGCGGTTCCTTGTCCTGGGCCTGCTGCTCGTAATCTGGATGGCACCTGCGCATGCGCAAATGCCGGCAGGTGGCGGGATCCTGTGCCAGGAGGCCACCGCAGCGGCGGAAAACGGCACTGGGGTGCCGAACCAGCTGCTGGGAGCGATCAGTCGGGTTGAGACTGGGCGCTACGACCCGGTGGCCGGTGGTGTGCGGGCTTGGCCCTGGACCATCAACGCGCAGGGCGTCGGTCACTTCTACGATACCAAGGAGGAGGCGGTCGCGGCGGCACGGGCGTTCCAGGCCCAAGGCATCCGATCCATCGACGTCGGCTGCATGCAGATCAACCTCATGTATCATCCCGAGGGGTTCGCCAGCCTGGAGCAGGCGTTCGATCCCCACACCAATGCCCTGTTCGCAGCACGCTTCCTGACCGACCTGTTCCACCAGACAGGCAGCTGGCCGCACGCGGCGGCGGCGTACCATTCGCAAACGCCGGATCTCGGCATCGACTACCAGAACAAGGTGCTTGAAGCCTGGGCGGAGCCGATAGACCGGCCGGAGGATCCGGCAGGACGGCGCGGCGGCCATACGCATGCGGCGGCAGCGGTGGCGAGCTTGGGCGGGTTTTCTGGCGGAGGCAGCGGAGGCGCTGCCGCGCTGCCGCCGATGAGCCGGCCGCTGGGCGGGTTCGGGCACATCATACGAAGCGCGGTGCCTGCGGGGCCCGGGCTCGGCACCATGGGGATGCCGATGGGCAGCCTAGCCGCCTACCGTGCGCGGCCGGTGGCGCTGGCATCCCTGCCGATGCGGCCGATGCAGGATTGAAACGGAAGAGAGGGCGATCGCCGCGTCGGACATGTTGAACTTGAGGGAGTCTCCGCGCATATCGCCGCCACGGGCGGCATGCGCCGCGATTCATCCATGAGGGTTCCGATCAGATGAGCGAGCAGGACACCATGCAGCCACCGTCTCCCGGCGAGGAACGCCACGAGTTCGGCGCCGAGGTGGGACGGCTGCTCGACCTGGTGGTGCACGCGCTCTATTCCGAGCGCGAGATCTTCCTGCGCGAGCTGGTTGCCAACGCCGCCGACGCGTCGGACCGCCGGCGGTTCGAGGCGCTGACGGATCCGTCGCGCGCCCTGCCTGACGGAGCCAAGATCCGCATCGTGCCGGACAAGGAGGCCCGCCAACTCACGGTTTCGGACGACGGCACCGGCATGAGCCGGGAGGAGCTGGCGCAGAATCTTGGCACCATCGCCCGTTCCGGCACTCGCGCCTTCGGGCAGGACATCACGAGAAGCCTGGCGGAGGCGAAGCCGGACGAGCGGCCAAGCCTGATCGGCCAGTTCGGCGTCGGCTTCTATGCCGCGTTCATGGTGGCGGAACGGGTCGAGGTGGTGTCGCGCCGGGTCGGCGCGGAGGATGCGTGGCGCTGGTCGTCGGAAGGCCAGGGCACCTATACCCTGGCGCCGGCGACGCGCGAGCTGCCTGGCACCGACATCGTGCTGCACGTCAAGCCGGATGCGGACGAGTTCCTGGAGCCGTACCGGCTGGAAGCGATCGTGCGCAAGTGGGCCGACCACATCACCTGGCCGATCAGCATCACGCGCGACGGCAGCGACGTGGCCGCCAACGAGGGCACCGCGCTGTGGCGCAAGTCGCGTGCCGAGATCACCGAGGAACAATACACCGAGTTCTACCAGCATCTCGGCCACATGTTCGACAAACCTTGGGCGACGCTGCATTGGCGCGCGGAAGGCACGCTCGAGTTCAACGCGCTGCTGTTCGTGCCGGGCATGAAGCCGGTCGAGCCGGTCGAGAGCACGCGGGAAAGCCGGGTGCGGCTGCACGTCCGGCGCATGTTCATCACCGACGAGGCCAACCTGCTGCCGGCGTGGCTGCGCTTTGTGCAGGGCGTGGTGGACACCGAGGACCTGCCGCTCAACGTGTCGCGCGAGATGCTGCAGGCGACGCCGGTGCTGGCCCGCATACGCAAGGCGGTCACCAACCGGGTGATCAGCGAGCTGCGCTCGAAGGCCAAGGACACCGATGCCTACGTGCCGTTCTGGGAGAACTTCGGCGCGGTGGTGAAGGAAGGGCTGTGGGACGACTTCGAGCACCGCACGGAGGTGGCGGGGCTGTCGCGGTTCCGGTCCTCGGGCGCAGACAGCTGGACATCGCTTGCCGACTACGTTGGGCGGATGAAGCCGGAGCAGGAAGCGATCTACTTCCTGGTCGGCGACAGCCAGGAGGCGCTGGCGAGCAGCCCGCAGCTGGAAGGATACCAGGCGCGCGGCATGGAAGTGCTGCTGCTGTCGGATCAGGTGGATGCGTTCTGGCCGGAGCGGCTGGACAAGTTCGAGGACAAGCCGCTGCGCAGCGTGACGCAGGGGCTGGCCGACCTGTCCAAGATCCCGCTGGAGAACGCGCCGCAGGCGGAAGCGACGGACGTGGCGGCGTTGCTGACGGCGCTCAAGGAGGCGCTCGGGGGCGCCATCGCGGAAGCGCGGGCGACCGACCGGCTGGTCAGCAGCGCGGTGGTGCTGGCGGCCTCGCAGTCGGGGCCGGACCTGCAGATGCAGCGGCTGATGCGTCGCAGCGGCCAGAAGATGCCGACGGCGGCGCCGATCCTGGAGATCAACCCGCACCACGCGCTGATCCGGGCGCTGGCAGCGAGGCTCGGACGCGGCGAGGCGATCGATGAGGCGGCGCGCACCCTGCTCGATCTGGCGCGTGTGCAGGACGGGGAACAGCCGGCCGAGCCCGCCGCCTTCGCCCGACGTGTGGCCGAGGCGATGGTGGCGTCGTTTGCGCTTCCCTTCCAGGACATCTAAGCGGTGTCCACGGGGCTGATCTTGGATCCGGCGACCGATGTGCTCGGCATCGTCGACCTGCAGCCGACCTTCATGCCCGGCGGCGAGCTGCCGGTCGCCGGCGGCGAGGAGATCGTGCCCGGCATCAACCGGCTGCTGCGCGACCGCTTCCGTCACGCCTTTGCCACACAGGACTGGCATCCGCCCGGCCACACTTCGTTCGCCAGCAGCCATCCGGGCCGCAGGGCCTACGAGGTGGTGTCGATGCCGTATGGGCCGCAGATGCTGTGGCCGGACCATGCGATGCAGGGCACGGCAGGGGCGGCGCTGCATCCCGGACTGGATGGGGACCGGCTGTCGCTGATCCTGCGCAAGGGTTGGCGTCCGGAGCTGGACAGCTATTCGGCGTTCTTCGAGAACGACGGCGCCACCCGCACCGGCCTCGCCGGCTGGCTCGCAGACCGCGGCACGCGCCGGCTGTTCCTGGCCGGGCTGGCGGCTGATTTCTGCGTCGCCTGGTCGGCAGAGGACGCGGTGCGGGCCGGGTTGGAAACGATCGTGATCCAGGACATGACGCGCGCCATCGCGCTGCCGCAGCCGGACGGCTCGACCAGCGCCACGCAGGCACGAGCCCGGCTGCAGGAGGCGGGGGTGCGTTTCGTCCGCTCCGACGAGCTCGCCTGAGCGGGCGGTTCACCCCGGTTGCGGTCGGCCTCGGACCGGCGGACAGTCGAATGCCATGAGCAGCGGTTCTCCTGCCGACGGTCCATCACCTTTCGAGCCGAGGCCAGGCGTGCCGATACCAGCGATGCGCTGGGAGCGGCTGCTGGATGATACCCGGCTCGGCGACGCGCCGCGCCGGTCAGCCGGAGCCGGTCGGGGTGTTGTCACCGGACGGTCCGAGTTTCAGAAGGACCACGACCGGCTGATCTTCTCCGAGCCGTTCCGCAAGCTCGGACGAAAGACCCAGGTGCACCCGCTGCCGCAGAACGATCGGGTGCACAACCGCCTCACCCACAGCCTGGAGGTGTCCTGCGTGGGACGCTCGCTGGGCGAGCTGACCGGCAAGCGGCTGCAGGTGCAGGGAGAGCTGCCGGAGGGCGTGGTCGCCGCCGACGTCGCAGCCATCGTGCAGGCGGCGTGCCTTGCGCACGACATCGGCAACCCACCGTTCGGGCATGCGGGGGAGTTTGCGATTCGGGGGTGGTATGCGAAGCGGTCTTCAACGTTCTTCGAGGGTATGCGGCCGTCCTGCGTGCAGGATCTCAACACCTTCGAGGGCAACGCCCAGGGCTTTCGCCTGCTCACCAGCCTGGTGGACACGGTGGGGCTGCGGCTGACCTATGCGACGCTGGGCAGCTTCATTAAGTATCCGTGGTCCTCGCTGCACGCGCCCCGCTACCGGCCGGGCAAGTTCAGCTACTTCGCGTCAGAGCGGGACGCGTTCCTGGTCATCGCACGGTCCATGGGGCTGCTGGAGGTCGAGGTGGGGGTGTTCTGCCGCCATCCCCTCGCGTACCTGGTCGAGGCGGCGGATGACATCTGCTATGCCATCATCGACATCGAGGACGGCATCGAGATGAAGCTGCTCCACACCGGCGAGGTGGAGGAGCTGCTGTTGTCGGTGATGACGGCAGACGTCCGGCAGCGCTACGACGCCTATCGGCGCGGCCAGTCGGAGCGGCAGCGGGTGCGGTGGCTGCGCGGCCAGGCGGTGGACCTGCTGATCGAGGACTGCGTCGGAAGCTTCTTCCGCAACGCGCCGGCCATCCTCGAGGGCCGGTTCGGCGGCAGCCTGGTGGACGCGGGCAGCCCGCACGTCGCCGCCGGGGTGGCCGGTGCCAAGGCGCTGGCGCGGGAGAAGATCTTCACCCACACCCGCAAGATGGAGATCGAGATCGGCGCCTACGCGGCGGTGGACACGCTGCTCGACTCCTGCTCGGACGCGGCGCGCGAGCTGCTGCAGACCGGCGGCGGGCCGGGGCTGTCGTATCGCGCCTCGCGGATCCTGGGGCTGATGGGGGAGTCGGCGCCGAACGAGGGCAGCGGGCTCGAAGACAGCTACCGCCTGGTCAACGACTTCCTGTCCAGCCTGACCGACAACCGCGCCACCGAGCTGGCGCAGGTGATCCGCGGCCGGAGCTGAGCGGGGCGGGCCGCCAGCCGTCGCCACCCGACGGGGATCCGCCTCCTTCCTTGACGAGCCAGGCGAGGAAGGCGTGCAGCGACGGCGTCTTGTCGGCGTCGGACGGGGTGAGGGCGACGTAGCCCGGACGCGGAACGGCGATGGCAGGGAACGGCGCCACCGGCCGTCCGGTCCGGAGCAGGCCGTCGAGGATGGGGCGGGGCCCGATGCCGAGGCCGAGCCTGTCGGCGACCGCCTGGACCGTGACGAAGAAGTGGTCGAACACGTGGCGGCCGGTCAGTCGGGTGCGGCAGGCCGGCCGCGGCCAGCCAGTCGGCCCAGTCGCGTGGCCGGGTTTCCGTCGCGAGCCGCGTCGCGCCCAGGATATCCCGAGGGGTGCGGACGGCGTGCTTGTCGAGAGGGGCCGGGCTGGCGACGAGCGTGTCGGCCTCGGCCAGGATTGGCGTCGCCTGGTGCTGCGCCCGGACCTGGTGTGCCGCGGATGCGGGCTCGCGGCGGATGGCGACGTCGAAGCCGCCGCGCAGCTCCTCGTGCAGCGTCGTCGTGGTGGAGACCGCCACCTCCACCTCCTGCCGCATCCGGTGGAACCGGTTGAGGCGCGGGATCAGCCAGTGCATCGCGGGCGTCGTCGGTGGGCTGACCTGCAGGACGCGGGGTGCCGCCGGCCCGCCGCACGCGTATGCGGCTCATGGCGCTGGTGGGGGTGGCGGTAGCGGTGGCGCTCCGGCCGTTGCTGTCGCGTCGGCCCGTGCGCGCGCCGGCGGACGAGGCGCAGGGGGCCGGGTC
>CAXTOD010000046.1:0-12971 GCA_964245705.1 uncultured Acetobacteraceae bacterium | reverse complement strand
GGCCGCCAGGGTGGCCCTGCCGGTGACGGCGACCTCCGGATCCGTCATGCGTGCCGGGCGCCCGGACGGCGACGGACGCGGCCTGGCCGGAGGTCGCCTAGCCGGGCGGGCGGGGAGCAGCACATGCGCTGTGCCTATAACGGTCCGGCCCCGGCGTCGAGTGGCGTCCTCGCCGTGCGGCACGCCGGCCGCCCGGCCTTTCAAAGGCGGGGGGGAGCGGATACGCTGCAACCGAACGATACGAAGGGTCTGCCGCCGGATGTCGAAGCTGGTCCGCAAGCGCGTGCTCGTCACCGGAGGCGCGGGCTTCCTCGGCTCGCACCTGTGCGAACGGCTGCTGCGCGACGGCCACGACGTGCTGTGCGTCGACAACTACTTCACCGGAGCCAAGGACAACATCGCGCACCTGGTGGCCTCGCCGCACTTCGAGACCCTGCGGCACGACATCAGCACGCCGCTGATGGCCGAGGTGGACGAGGTCTACAACCTGGCCTGCCCGGCCTCCCCGGTGCACTACCAGTACGACCCGGTGCAGACGCTCAAGACCAGCGTGCTGGGTGCCATCCACATGCTGGGCATCGCCCGGCGCACCGGGGCCAAGGTGTTCCAGGCCTCGACCAGCGAGGTGTACGGCGACCCCGACGTGCACCCGCAGACCGAGGACTACTGCGGCAACGTCAACCCGCTGGGGCCGCGCGCCTGCTACGACGAGGGCAAGCGCTGCGCCGAGACGCTGTTCTTCGACCACCGCCGCCAGCACGGCACCCGGATCAAGGTGGCGCGCATCTTCAACACCTACGGCCCGCGCATGCACCCCGACGACGGACGGGTGGTGTCCAACTTCATCACCCAGGCGCTGCGCGGCGAGGATCTCACCCTGTACGGCGACGGCGGCCAGACCCGCGCGTTCTGCTACGTGTCGGACCTGATCGAGGGGTTCGTGCGCACCATGGACAGCGACGACGACATCACCGGGCCGATCAACCTCGGCAACCCGCACGAGATCACGGTGCGCGAGCTGGCCGAGCGGATCCTGGCGCTGACCGGGTCGCGCAGCCGGATCACCTACCGCCCGCTGCCGCAGGACGACCCGATGCAGCGCTGCCCGGACATTTCCCGCGCCCGCGAGCTGCTCGGCTGGGAGCCGACCGTGGCGCTGGAGGACGGCCTGCGCCGCAGCATCGAGCACTTCAGGCGCCTGCTCGGCGGCGACGCGTCGCCGGGCCTGGCCCCCGTCACCACCCCGGCCGCGGTCGCCGGCTGAGCGGAATCCCATCTCCATGCGCATCGCGATGATCGGCGGGGGCTATGTCGGCCTCGTTTCCGCCGCCTGCTTCGCCGAGTTCGGCAGCCAGGTGTCGGTGGTGGAAACCCATCCCGGCCGCCTCGCCGCCCTGTCGCGCGGCGAGATCCCGATCTACGAGCCGGGGCTGGACAAGCTGGTCGCCGACAACATCGAGGCCGGGCGCCTGAGCTTCGGCAGCGACCTTCCGGCGGCGGTCGACGGGGCGGAGGCGATCTTCATCGCCGTCGGCACGCCGCCGCGCAACGGCGACGGCCACGCCGACCTGACCTACGTGTTCGCGGCCGCCGAGCAGGCGGCGGCGGCGATGAGCGGCTACGCCGTGATCGTCACCAAGTCGACGGTGCCGGTCGGCACCGGCCGCCGCATCGCCGAGATCGTCGCCCGGGCGCGGCCCGAGCTCGAGTTCGACGTCGCCTCCAACCCCGAGTTCCTGCGCGAAGGCTCGGCGATCGCCGACTTCATGCGCCCCGACCGGGTGGTGATCGGCACGGACAACAGCAGGCCGGGCGGCTCGGACCGCGCGCAGGAGATCATGCGCCGGCTGTACCGCCCGCTCTACCTGCTGGAAGCGCCGATCCTGTTCACCAGCCTGGAAAGTGCGGAGCTGATCAAGTACGCCGCCAACTCGTTCCTGGCGATGAAGATCTCCTTCATCAACGAGATGGCCGACCTGTGCGAGCGCGTCGGCGCCGACGTGCACGAGGTGGCGCGCGGCATCGGCACCGACGGCCGCATCGGCTCCAAGTTCCTCCACGCCGGGCCCGGCTACGGCGGGTCGTGCTTTCCCAAGGACACCCTGGCCCTGATGCGCATCGCCCAGGAAGCCGGCGCCTCGTCGCGCCTGGTCGAGGCCACGGTGCAGGTCAACGACGCGCGCAAGGCCAGCATGGCGGCGCGCATCATGTCCGCCTGCGGCGGCACGGTGCGCGACAAGACGGTGGCGGTGTTCGGCCTCACCTTCAAGCCCGAGACCGACGACATGCGCGACGCGCCGTCGATCCCGATCGTGCACCGGCTGGTGGAGAACGGGGCGCAGGTGCGCGCCTTCGACCCGGCCGGCATGGCGGCGGCGCGGCCGCTGCTGCCCGAGCGCGGCCTGACCTATTGCAGCGACGCGCTGGACGCCGCCACCGGCGCCGACGCGCTGCTGGTGCTGACCGAGTGGAACGAGTTCCGCGCCCTGTCGCCGGAGCGGCTGCGCGGGCTGATGGCAGGCCGGGTGGTGATCGACCTGCGCAACATCTACGACCCGGCGGCGATGAAGGCGGCAGGGCTGCAATACAGCTCGATCGGCCGGCCGCAGCATGCCGCACGGGTCGCCTCCTGGCAGCGCTCCGGCACCGCCGACTGACCGGCCGCCATCACGTGGCAGGCGTGACACTCCGCGCGACATCCCGTGACACGCCGTCCGCCGGGATGGCGCTGCGCCGGCACGCCTCCGTTTCCTGTCGTCAGGGCAACAGGGCGTCGATCCTGGTGCTGCACACGCCGTAGGGACCGAGCCGCCGACACACGGACTCGTGCCGGGGCACGAGGTCCATCGTCCTGATCTGGCTCGGCAGTATGATCCTGAGCTCGCCCGGCTGCAGCGGCTTCAGCAGCAGCCTCGACTGCTCGCAGTGCGGACGGTGGCTCATGCGCGCGGTGTACATCGTGTCGACCGGGATCAGCACGCGGTCGGCGATGCTCAGCACCTCCATCATGCTGGCCACCACCGGGTTCGTGGCCTCGCAGGGCCAGGCGGGATAGATGGTCAGCATCGCGCTGTTCCTCATGGCGTCCTGCAGACGGTCCGCGTCGAAGGCGAACGGCGTCACCACCCGGAAGCGCGCCGCGTCGGCAGCCTGCAGCCTCCCGGCGTCGGCCGTCTGCAGAAGGGCAAGGACGACGAGCAGCAGCGGCATGGGACGCCAGGACAGCCTGGCCAGCGCCGCGACCGTCCCGACCAGCACGACATAGGCCACCGGCCAGAAGAACCGGCCGCTGGCCCGGACGACGTCCGCGCCCGGCGGCTCGCGAAACGACAACAGCAGCACGTGTCCGAGGTAGATCCTGTCGGACAGCGCGATCAGCGTCAGGGCCAGGCACGACAGCCACAAGCCGGGCTGACGGAACACGGCCGTCCGGAGCGCGCTCCTGGACCGGGGAAACAGGAACAGGGTCGCCAGGCCCAGCAACAGGCCCATGCCGAGATACTGGAACCCTTCGTACTGCCCACCAGTCGCATCCAGCGCGGAAGGCGCGCTGCCCCGCAGCAGGGAGGAGGTTTCCGGCCGGACCGGGGACAGCAGGTTCATGGAGTAGACGCCGAACCCTTCTGCGCCCGCGCCTCCGAGGTAGCCAAGCCGCCACGCGAGGACAGCGGTGACCAGCACCGACAGCGAAAGACCCGACAGGGTAACGGCCCAGCGCCGGTCGCGGCGTGTCAACAGGGTGAAGGGCGCGGCGAACAGCACCGCGATCGCCATCATCATCAGGTAGGGGTGGATGAGCAGCAGCGTGGGGATCAGCACGCAGCCTGCCGGGAGCCAGCGATCGACAGGCCGGCCGGCCGCAGCAGGCAGCGGGCGGACCGGCGTCGCCGACAGCCGCAGCGAGATGCCGAGCGCCAGAAGAAGCAGGAAGTGGCCGGACAGGGCAGCGTGCGCCACGCGCATCAGGAAGGTCGGCATCGCGCTCGCGCAGGCCGCCACGGCGACGGCGGGGATGATCCGCTTCTCGCCCGCGGAGCGAAGCGCGAACACGGCGGCGACCGGCTGCAGGACCCAGCACAGCGCGATCCAGGGGGTCACCGCCTGGAAGGTGGGAGGAAACCAGCCGATGAACGGCTTCAGCAGCAGCGTGACCAGCGGCAGGCTGTCGGTCAGGCCGATCATCACGCCGTAGGGCGCGTCCAGGTTCCAGCTGAACAGCAGCCCGTGGAGGTGCCAGGGCTGGTGCCAGAAATAGCGCTGGCCCATCACGTGCTGGATCAGGTCCGGGTTCACGGGCCTTCCAGGCGGCAGCTCGCCGCGCAGCGCCCAGGCCGGAAAGGTCGACCATGTCCAGGCAAGACCGACAAGCAGGGCCAGCGCATAGCCGACGCGGCCGGACCGGATCACGACGCTTCCCGCCGCATGACGCCGGAGTCGCCGATGCCGGAGTCGTCCAGCTTCCCGACCGTCACGGAACAAGAGCCTGGCCGGGGAAGCCCGCATGGCGGATATCCTTCCTGGAGCGAACCGACATCGCCGCCGACACGCGGCATCCGACAGGACACGCTGACGGCCGCGCGTTCATCGGGCTGTCGTCCTTCCGCGCCGTCGCGCCACGCTGCAACCAGGGCCGGATGACCTCGAGATCCCGAGGATCGGCATCAGTCGACAAGGCGCCGTTGCCGTCAAGGGCATGAGCGAGTCCGGTGGCCGGTGTCATCCTTCTCGACCACGCCCAGGTCGAGGCAGCCGACGCAGCCGCACCCTGTCCTGCTGTCGACAGGACCTGGTCCCGGCTGCCGTCGCTCGCGCAAGGCGCAGTCCGCCGCGTGTCGATCCCGTTCCCATTGAAGGCCCGGGCGAGGACGGAAGCGGGCGGGGTCCCTGCTTCTCGAACGGGTGCGGCCGCGATCGTCAGCGGCCGCCGCGCGGTGCCTGTCATTTCGGAGCGGTCATGAACGTCCGGGACGCTGCACCAGGCGCCTGCTGCCGACCGGAAGCAGTCGACCCGGCCGGTTAACCTTTCCGTAGCCTGCCGAGCCTACGCTTCACGCATGGTGCGCCGCCTCGTCGTGACATGGATGACCCGAACCCTTGCCTTGAAGTGGGCAAGCGTCGTCGTGTCGCTGGTCGCGGCGACCGTCGTTCTCGGCTCGCTTGCCTGGCTGAGCTGGACCGGCATCGCGTTGCGCAAGGAGATCCGGCTGGAGTCGGACCGCGCGGTGCGCATCGCCGAGGTTCGCGGGGAGATCGTGGATCTGGACGACCAGCTTGCGATGACGGCGCGGCTGGCCGCGGTTTCCGGGGAGGCGCGCTGGGTCGCCCGCTACGACGAGCAGCGGCCGCGCCTGGCTGCCGCGCTGGACCGCGCCGCAGCCCTGGCAAATCCGGAGATCGCTGCCGAGCTGTCGAGCACGCTGGACGAGGCGAACCGCAACCTGGACATGATGGAGCGAGCCGTCATGGCACGCTCCATCGGTGGCGACAGGCGTGGCGCGTTGTCCCTGATCGATGGTCCCGAATGCGAGTTCCTGCAGGCCAGCTACACGTCAGGCATGGAAACGTTCGACCAGGAGCTTGCACAGCTCGCCCGGATGCGGACCGAGCAGCTCGATCACAGGGCCTGGAGGGAACTGTTCGGCCTGACAGGCGTGGCCCTGCTTGTCGTGACCCTGGTTCTCTGCCTTTCGGGACAAACGCGGCTTCGCCTCGCCTTTCTGGAAAACGAGGTGGCGGCGCGCACGGATCCTTTGACGGGGCTGGCGAACCGACTGCACCTTCTGGAACGGCTGCGGCAGGCGTTGCGGACGTCGGCAGGCGGCGGGAAGGGCGTCGCGCTCCTTCTGCTGGATCTCGACCAGTTCAAGGCGGTCAACGACCTTTACGGCTACCCCACGGGCGACAATCTCCTGCGGCTGGTGGCCGAGCGTCTGCGTGGCGTCATAGCCCAGGCCAACTTCATAGCCCGCCTGGGCAGCGACGAGTTTGCCATCATCACGGCGGTGGACCTTGCAGGAACGGACTCGTCGATCCGCGACGATGCGGCCCATGTTGCCGCTCAGGTGAAGAGGGCCCTGGGTCCTGCCTTCGACCTGTCTTCCGGAAACAGGCTGCAGATCGGCCTCAGCATCGGAATCACCGTTGCCCTGTGCGAAACCGCGACCGCGGAAGCCGTCATCCGCCAGGCCGAGATCGCGCTCCACCAGGTGAAGAGCGATCGGCCCGGCAGCTTCCAGTTCTTCGAGCCGGGGATGGACCTTGCCACGGTCTCGCACGCCTCGCTGGCGAACGACCTCAGGCACGCCATCGGTTCCAGCATGATCGTCCCTCACTTCCAGCCTCTGGTGAAGCTCGAAACCGGGCGGATCATCGGGTTCGAGATGCTGGCGCGCTGGACCCATCCCGCCCGTGGCGTGGTCTCGCCCGTCGATTTCATTCCGGTTGCGGAAGAGATTGGCCTCATCGGAACGATGACCGAATGCCTTCTCCGCCGTGCGTGCGAGGTCGCGGCAGGATGGCCCGCGGACATCTCGCTTGCCTGCAACATCTCGCCCTCGCAGCTTCGGGATCGGGGGCTGGTCAGGATGATCCGACTCGCGCTGGACGAGTCGCGGTTGCCGCCGCATCGCCTCGAGCTGGAGATCACCGAGAACGCCCTCGTCGGGGACCTGAAGCTGGCAAACGAGATATTGAGGGAGCTGAAGGCGCTGGGCATCCAGCTGGCATTGGACGATTTCGGCACCGGCTACTCGAGCCTGAAGCATCTGCAGACGCTTCCCTTCGACACGTTGAAGATCGACGCGAGCTTCGTCAGCGCGATGGCGGCCGATGCGGAAAGCCACAAGATCGTTTCGGCGGTGGTCGGGCTGGGCCGCAGTCTCAACCTGAGGATCGTGGCGGAGGGCATAGAAGAGCCGGTAACGGCGAGCCTGTTGCGCGCGCTCGACTGCGACGTGGGACAAGGCTGGCTGTTCGGACGGCCTCGTCCTGCCGAAGACGTCGAGGAGCTGATCCACCAGCAACAGCCATCCGGCGGCATTCCTGTTCCCGACCTGGCCCGGCAGGATGGCTTGGCGAAGGGAGGCCTCGCCCGGCTTCATCCCCTGATGTCAGGCTAAGCGGGTCGATACGGGCCGCGAGGACGGCGGACCGGCCGCCGCCAGCGCCGATGCAGGGACGTCATCCTCCATTGCCTGCATGAAACGTCCCCTCGCTGCAGCGTCCTGCTACTTCGGGGCGGCCGGCGTGAAGTCGAGGTCCTGGTAGTCGAAGCTGAAGTCGGCGGTCGGGGAAACCGGCTTCATCGTGACGTGGGACACGTGCCCGTCGAGGTCGAGCGCGAAGGTGACGAAGGCGGGCTCGATCGTCCTGTCGGTGAGGCGCGTGACGAAGCTGTCGTACTGCCAATGGTCCAGCGGTCCCGACATGCGGGGCGTGGACCTGAAGTCGATCGTGAGGTGGTCGCCGCTGCGGCCGACGACGATGTCGCCGTACCACTTGTCCTTGTAGGTCCCGACATAGGCGTCGAGCCCTTCGGAAGGGCCCACCTTCGCCGGCGCGGCCGCCCTGGTGTTCACCAGCTCCGCCGCCTTGGCCAGCCGCGAGGCGCCGTAGGCCTGGAACTTCGCCGGCCAGTCCTGGGCGGGAAGTCCCAGGTAGTGATCGAGGAGCTCGTACATCAGGCCGAGCAGGACCTGTCCGTCCTCGCTGTTGATCTCGACCGCGAAGCCGACGTTCTTCTCGGGGAGAAGCACGACGATGCTCTTGGAGCCGAGCACCGCGCCGCCGTGCCACACTATCTTCGCCCCGTGGTAGTCCCGCACCTCCCAGCCGAGCGCGTAGGTGTCGAACAGCGGCGTCGTGGCGGCCAGGGAAGGCGGCCGCGGCTCGATCGGCTGCAGCACCACCGGGTTCCACATCTGGTCGTGCGCGGCCTCGCTGAACAGGCGGTGGCCGTCCGGGAGCCTGCCGTGCGCGAGCTGGAGCTGCAGCCACTTCGCCATGTCGTCGATGCTGACGGCCATGCCGCCGGCGGGGGCTGCCGCCCGTCCGAGCTCGTCGTGCTCGTCCAGCACCTGCTGGTCGCCCAGCCCGCGGACCGCTCCCCCCGTCCGCGCGTGGGGAAAGGCGCGGTCCGGGTCCTTGAAGTGGCCCGGGCTGTCGGTGGTGGTGTCCAGCATCCCGGCCGGCACCAGCACGTGGTCGTGCACGTAGGCTTCCCAGGTCTGTCCCGTCACCGCCTCGATCAGCTGCCCCGCCACCATGTACAGGACGTTGTCGTAGGCGAAGCCGCTGCGGAAGCTGGTGGCGGGCTTGAGGTAGCGCAGGCGCCGGACCGCCTCCGCCCGCGACAGGCTGCCGCGGGGCACGAACATGAGGTCGCCCTCGCCGAGCCCGAGGCCGCTGCGATGCACCAGCAGGTCGCGGATCGTCATCTCCCGCGTCACCCATGAATCGTACATCTGGAAGCCGGGCAGGCGGTCCGTCACCCGGTCGTCCCAGGAGATCCGGCCGGCATCGACCAGGGTCGCCAGCGCCGCGACGGTGAACGCCTTGCCGGTGGAGCCGGTGGCGAAGATGGTGTGGACGTCCACCGGGTCGGTCCTGCCGAGTTCGCGCACGCCGAAGCCGTGCAGGAAGGTGGTCCGGCCGTTCTCCACGATGGCGACCGACAGGCCGGGAATGCCCGCCTGGCTGCGCAGCGCCTCGACCCGGGCCTCGAAGCCGTCCGGAGGCGATGCCGCCGCGGGCAGGGCGAACCCCAGCAGGACCGGTAGCAGCGCCCAGGGGCGGCCGCGGACGCGGCTGGATGACGGGCGGCCAGTGGAGCCGCCGATGAGATGGCCAGGAGGGTACGAGGTGCGCGTCATGAGAGTTCGGCCTGCAGGTCTTGCTGTTGCTGCGCGCGTTCGGCCCGGCGCAGGGCGGGATCGAGAAGCCAGAGCAGGAGCGCCGCGACGGTGCCCAGCAGGGTCAGCAGCGTGAAGAAGGCGGGATGGCCGATCCTGCTCCACAGCACGCCGACCAGGCCCGCCGACAGGCTGCCGCTGAAGATGGTGAGGAACCACGCGGCGACGGTGGTGGCGCCGAAGCCCGGCGGCGCCAGCCTGGCGAACAGGCCGAGCCCGGTCGGCAGGATGAACAGCTCGCCCAGGGTAAGGACCGCGAAGAACAGGACGAGCCACGGCCAGCCGACCGGGACGGCGCCGTGCGACCAGGCCAGGAGGGCCAGCAGGAGGTAGGAGCCTGCGACGATGAGCGCGCCGGTGGCCATGCGGCGCGCCAGCCTCTGCTCGCGTCCCCTGTCCGCCCGGCGCCGCCAGGCGGCGAGCAGCGGCTGGGTGAAGACGATCACGAACAGGGAGTTCAGCGACTGGAACCAGGTCATCGGCACCAGGAAGCGCCCCGCGCTGCGGTCGACGCTGCTGTCGGTCCACAACGCCACCGTGTTGCCCACCTGCTCGTAGGCGCCGCGGAACACCGTCACCGACAGCGCCACGGCGAGCAGCAGCAGCAGGGCACGCCGGTCGATCCGCCCGCGCTCCCCCGCGACCACGCGGTCGGTCACGGGCGGACTGACGGGAAGATAGCGCTGGCCCGACAGGTAGATCACGAGGCCCGACAGCATGCCGATCCCGGCGACCCCGAACCCGTAATGCCAGCCATAGATCTCGCCGACGGTTCCGCAGGCCACGGGAGCGAGGAAGCCGCCGACGTTCACGCCGAGGTAGTACAGGTTGTAGGCCCAGGAGCGGCGCGGGTCCCCCGGTGCGTAGAGGTGGTCGATCTGGCTGGGCAGGCTCGGCAGGAACAAGCCGTTGCCCAGCGCGATGGTGACCAGCGCCGGGTAGAACAGGGGCTCGAACGTCATCATGAAGTGGCCGGCGGCCATGATGCTGCCGCCCAGGATGACCGCGCGGCGCTTGCCGAGCAGCCGGTCCGCGATCACGCCGCCCAGGATCGGCGTGAAGTAGGCGCAGGCGGTGTAGGCGCCGTAGACGACCGATGCGGTGCCCTGCCCCAGCATGAGCTGCTTGGTCATGTAGTAGACCAGCAGCGCGCGCATGCCGTAGTACGAGAACTGTTCCCACATGTTGGTCAGGAACAGGATCGTCAGCCCGCGCGGCTGGCCGAACCAGGGCGAGGCCTCCCTCATCGGGACGCTGCCGATCCCCAGACCTCCGGGCCGGCCCAGATGTCGCCATCCTGGTAGACGACCGACGGCGTGCGGTCCGCGGTCAGGAAGGTCGGGCCGTCGAGATCGACCACGTCGCAAAGCTGCGCCAGCACGAAGGCGGGCGCCATCGCCAGGCTGGTGCCGATCATGTTGCCGACCATCACCTCCAGCCCCAGCCGGCGCGCTTCCGCCGCCATCATGAGCGCCTCGGTCAGGCCGCCGCACTTGTCGAGCTTGATGTTGACCACGTCGAAGCGGCCGGCGGCGTTGGCCAGGTCGGGAAGCGACACGATGCTCTCGTCGCCGGCGATCGGGATCACGGACCGGTAGCCGTCCAGCGCCGCCTCCCGGCCGCGCGGCAGCGGCTGCTCCAGCAGCGACACGCCCTGCGCGTGCAGGGCCGCGACCAGCGGGTCGAGGTCGTCCGGCCCGAACCCCTGGTTGCCGTCGACGCCGAGCCAGGCGTCCGGCCGGGCCTGCCGGATCGCCTCGACCCGCGCGACGTCGAGGGCGAGCTCGCCGGTGAGCTTGACCTTGATCGCACGCGCCTCCGCATAGCCGCGCGCGCCCTCCGCCATGACCTCGGGCCGGTCCGCGCCAAGGGTGAAGGTGGTGCGGACCGGGTGCGGCGCGTCCAGCCCGGCCAGGGTCCAGACCGGCACCCCGGCCCGCGCCGCGTCCAGCTCCCACAGCGCGCAGTCGACGGCGTTGCGGGCACCTCCGGGCGGCATGACCGTCCGCAGCGCCTCGCGGGTGAGGCCCTGCTCGATCGCGGGCCTCGCGGTACGCAGGTCCTCCAGCATGTGCGCGAGGTCGTCGCCGAGGTAGTATACGCCGGCGCCCTCGCCGCGTCCCCGGTGCGCGCCGTCGTCCAGGGTGACCACCACCACGTCGGCAGACTCGAACACGTGGCCCGAGATCCGGAACGGCTGGGCCAGGCGGAGCTGCTCGGTGGCGACGTCGAGCGCGAGGCGGGCCATCAGTAGTGCACGGTCATGGACAGCAGGCTGAACGTCCACGCGACGTAGAGGACCAGCAGCGACGACAGCAGCATCAGCACGCTCCAGGTCCTGCCGGTCCAGCGACGGGGGGTGCTCCAGGCCAGGAAAGCGTTCCAGCCGGTGAACAGCACGGCCAGGACGAAGACCACCAGGCTGGACACCTGCAGCACCCAGAGCATCGCGTCCGACTTGCTGGTCAGGGCATCCAGATCCGCGAGCATGCGCGACACCGTCATCGCCCAGCCGACCAGGACCGCCAGGGTCAGCCCGGCGAACAGCCGCGACAGGCGGTAGGCGCGCCGCGACGGGCCGATCGCGGGCAGCGCCACCCGGTAGTGCCTGCGGACCAGCCAGCTCGCCGGCCAGTACAGCAGGCTGAGCAGCAGGACGGCCAGGGCGGCGATCAGACAGGGCAGGATCCAGACGGAGGACCGGCCGGCCGGCACCCGCTCCATGACCTCGAACGGCGACTCGAAATCCCAGCTCCAGCGCTCGACCTTTCCGTCCACCAGCTTGGCGGCCAGCCGGTCGTGGCCGTTGGCGTCGCGCCACACGAACGGCGCGATCTCCACCCAGTGCCGGACCGCGCCGCTGGGATAGGTGATGCTGGGCACCACCAGCTCGCCGGACGGTCCCGCCGACACCTTGACCTGGCTGAGCAGGTTCAGGCTCGCCAGGAAGGTCCCCGCCGACCTGCGGCTGCCTTCCCAGGTCCCGGCCATCATGCGGACATGCCGGGCCGCGAGCTCCGGCGCGACGCGGCCGTCATGTCCGGCCGCGGGGAAATACCGGTCGGCGAAGTCCTGGAACAGCGCCGCGCGCAGGGGTTGCACCGCGCCGTCCTTGCCCGGGCTGTTGAACGACGCGTACAGCCCGACGCCCTCCTTGGTGAACAGGTGCAGGATGGTGTGGAAGGCCTCGATGTCGCCGAGATGGCCGATCACCTCGTGGCCGTTGATGTTGGTCTCGAAGAAGCCGAGCTCCATCCGGTTGAGCGGCGGGATCAGCGACAGGGGGTTGACCCGGGCGAGCGGGCTGTCGTGCATCGTTTGCGCGGTGGCGGCGTCGAGGATGCGGTGCCCGTCCAGCTCCCCGTCCTGGAGGTGCGCGATCATGAAGCGCGCCATGTCGCTCGCGGTGATCGACAGGGAACCGGCCGGGAACGGGCCGATGAACTCGAACGGGATCGGCGGCGCCGACGCGCGCCGGTATCCGAGCGCCATCTGCGGCGCCAGACGGGCCGGAAGGGGCTGGCGGAAGGTGGAGTCGTGCATGCCGAGCGGATCGAACACGTTCTGCTCGACGTAGTCGTCGAACGGCAGGCCGGACACGCGCTGCACGATGTAGCCGGCAAGCGTGGTGGCCCAGTTCGAGTAGGCCGGCGTCGTGCCGGGCGCGAAGATGCGGTCGGGAACCCACGCCTTCAGAAACGTTCCGAGCGGCTGCAGATTGCTCGCGTTGGTGAACGAGATGTCCTTGGCCCGCTCGGCGAAGCCGGCGGTGTGCGTCATGATCTGCCGCAGCGTGATCGGCTGGCCCTGGAACGGCGGGATGCGGAAGTCGAGATAGGTGTTGACGTCGGCGTCGAGGTCCAGCTTGTGCTGGCCGACGAGCTGCATCACCGCGGTCCAGGTGACGAGCTTGGACACCGAGCCGGGCCGGAACAGGGTGCGGTCGGGATCCACCGGGGTGCGCTTGGCGACGTCGGCATAGCCGTAGCCGCGCTCGGTCAGGACGTGTCCGTCCTTGACCACCGCGATCTCCACGCCCGCGATGTCGTCGACCCGCAGCGC
>CAXTOD010000045.1:9642-13005 GCA_964245705.1 uncultured Acetobacteraceae bacterium | reverse complement strand
CAACGCCGAGGCTCGCTTCCAGCGCCGACAGCCGCGCGTCCAGCAGCGCGATCTTCGCCGTCGCCGCTTCCTGCGCGTCGCGGGCGTTGGCGGCGAGCTCGCTCACCGCGTCGAACTCCTCGCGACGCACCAGCGACAACGCGGACAGCGCCTCGTCGACGCGCGCGCGCACCAGCGCACCTAGCTCCTCGCCGATCCCGGCCAGCGCCGAGAAGGCGCCGCCGGCGACGCCGGCGAAGTCGTCGAAGATGCGGGACCGTTCGGCCATGTCGTGTCCTCCCCGGGATGGGCGTCCCGGTCGCGTGGTTTGTACTATGGTGTGCCCGCCTGCCGGTGTCATCGCTCCGGCTGGCAACGGTGCGCGCGTCGCCTATAAGCGGCGCATGATCCTCCTCACCGGCGGCGCCGGCTTCATCGGCTCGTGCCTCCACGTATCGCTGCAGGACCGCGGCTGCGAGACCGTGGTGCTGGACCGGCTCGGCTCCGACAACAAGTGGCGCAACCTGCGCCGCCATCCGCCGCAGCGCCTGCTGCCGCCGGACCAGCTCGACGCCTTCCTGGCGACGACCCCGCAGCTCGCCGCCGTGGTGCACCTGGGCGCCGTCAGCGAGACCACCGCCCGCGACGGCGACCTGGTGTGGCAGAGCAACGTCGCGCTGTCGCAGCGCCTGTGGTCCTGGTGCGCGGACCACGGCGTGCCGTTCCTGTATGCCTCCTCCGCCGCGACCTATGGCGCCGCGAGCGGCGAGGGCGCGTTCTCCGACCATCCGTCCGGCCTGGACCGTCTGCGGCCGCTCAACCTGTATGGCTGGTCCAAGCACGCCTTCGACCTGTGGGTGCGGCGCCAGCTCGACCGCGGCATCCCGTCGCCGCCGCACTGGGCCGGGCTCAAGTTCTTCAACGTCTACGGCCCGAACGAATATCACAAGGGCGGCATGATCTCGGTGGTGAAGGTGAAGCACGACGAGGTGGCGGCGGGCACGCCGGCGCGGCTGTTCTGCTCCGACCAGCCGGGCCTCTCCGACGGCGCCCAGGCACGCGACTTCGTCTGGGTCGGCGACGTGGTCGACGTGCTGCTATGGCTGCTGGACACGCCGGGCGTGAACGGGCTGTTCAACCTCGGCACCGGCACCGCCCGGACCTACCTCGACCTCGCCCACGCCGTCTGCGACGCGGCCGGACTGCCGCGCCGCGTCGAGTTCGTCCCCATGCCGGACGCGTTGCGCGGCCAGTACCAGTCCTATACCTGCGCCGACATGACGCGGCTGCGCGACGCCGGCTACCGCGGGCAGTTCACGCCGCTGGAGGAGGGGGTGCGCCGCTACGTCGCCCTGCTGCGCTCCGCCGACCCGTACCTCTAGCCCCTCCCGAGGACCGTTCCCGCCCATGCTGCCCGTGCTCGTGTTCCCCGACTTCGACCCGGTGCTGGTGCATCTGGGCCCGTTCGCGATCCGCTGGTACGCGCTCGCCTACATCGTGGCGCTGGTGATCGGCTGGCGGGTGATGCGGCGCATGGCGCTGCGCGGCCCCCAGGTGGCGACGCTGCTGCAGGTGGACGACTTCCTGACCTGGGCCACGCTCGGCGTCGTGCTCGGCGGCCGGCTCGGCTACGTGCTGTTCTACCAGCCCGCGCTCTACTTCTCGCATCCTGCGGCGATGCTGGAGCTGTGGCACGGCGGCATGAGCTTCCACGGCGGCGTGCTGGGCGTGGTGGTCGCCCTCGTGATCTTCACCCGCAGGCGCGGCATTCCGCTGCTCGGCTTCGCTGACCGGCTGGCGGTGGAGATCCCGATCGGGCTCGGGCTCGGCCGCTGCGCCAACTTCATCAACGGCGAGCTGTGGGGGCGGCCCGCCGACCCGTCGCTGCCCTGGGCGATGATCTTTCCGCGCGTCGATGCGGTGCCGCGCCATCCCAGCGAGCTCTACGAGGCGCTGCTGGAAGGCGTGCTGCTGCTGGTCGTCATGCTGCTGCTGGCGCGGCAACGATCGGTGCGCGAGCGCGCCGGGCTGCTGACCGGCGCGTTCCTGCTCGGCTACGCCGTGCTGCGCGCCTTCGCCGAGCATTTCCGCCAGCCGGACGCGTTCCTGAACTACCTCGCCTTCGGCACCACCATGGGCCAGCTACTGTGCATCCCGATGGCGGTCGCCGGCATCGGCCTGATCCTGTACGCCAGGCGCGCACCGGTGCTGCCGCCGATCGCGGTGCAGGATCCCGCTTGAACGGACTTGGCGCCGAACGGCTCGACCGCTTCATGGCGCGCGCCAACGCCGCCTACTACGCCGACCGCGACCCGTTCGCCGACTTCACCACCGCGCCGGAGATCACCCAGGCCTTCGGCGAGATCCTGGGCGCGTGGGCGGCGGTGACGTGGCAGGCGATGGGAGCGCCGGACCCGGTGCTGCTGGTCGAGGCCGGTCCCGGCCGCGGCACCCTGATGGCCGACGCGCTGCGCCTGGTGGCGAGGGTGGCACCCGCGTTCGGCCGCGCCCTCCGGCTGCACCTCGTCGAGACCTCGCCGCGCCTGCGCGCCATCCAGGCCGATGCGCTGTCCGGTGCCGGAATCGCGCCCACCTGGCACGACCGCCTCGACAACCTGCCGGACGCGCCGTTCATCCTCCTCGCCAACGAGTTCCTCGACGCCCTGCCGATCCGCCAGCTCCTGCGCACCGCCGGCGGCTGGACTGAGCGCTGGGTCGAGGCCGGCCGCTTCGTGCTGCGCGACACCGACCTGCAGCCGACCGCACTCCCCGGCCGCTCGGTGGCGCAGGGCGACGTGCTGGAGCTGTGCGAGCCGGCGATGGCCATCGTGCAGCACATGGCCTCCCGGTTGTCGCGCCAGCCCGGCGCCGCCCTGTTCCTGGACTACGGGTCCGACCGCCCCGGCACCGGCGACACCCTGCAGGCGCTGCGCCACGGCCGCCCGTCGCCGCCGCTGGAGCACCCCGGCGAGGCCGACCTCACCGCCCATGTCGACTTCCCCCTCCTGGCGCACCTAGCCCGGGACGCCGGGGCGGCGGTGCACGGACCGGACGGGCAGGGGGCCTTCCTCCAGCGGCTCGGCCTGTTCGCCCGCACCGAGCGCCTGGCGCGGGAACGGCCGCCGGAGCAGGTGCGGGCGCTGGTGGACGGCGCGCACCGGCTGGCGGCGCCGGAGCGGATGGGGCGGCTGTTCAAGGTGCTGGGCGTGTGCCACCCGTCGGTGGCATTGCCCGGCTTCGACGGGGAGGAGGCAGCGTGAGCGACAGCACCGACCCCGTGTTCCTCCAGGCGACGCTGCTGTCGCCGCTCCGGCACGGCTTCTTCACCCGGATCGGCGGCGTGTCCGGGGGCCCCTTCGCCAGCCTGAACTGCAGCGTCACCAG